>NZ_ANAH02000067.1 GCF_000335475.2 Cystobacter fuscus DSM 2262
GCCTGGCGCACACGAATCGTCTGACACCTTTGACAGCCACCTCGGGCAACATCCACCCGTGTGCCAATCGCTTCCTGCTGCGCACCTACCGCAAGGTGTATGAGTTCCGTGCCGCCCCGGGCGCGGCCTTCGAGACCGCCTTCGCCGCCCTCCCCGTCTCCCTGACGGACACCGTGGAAGGCCAGGGCGAGGCCATCGAGTACGACTCCACCGGGACGAGCTATTACACCAGGTGGGTGTGCATGCGCCCCACCCTTTGATGACACGCCGCCATCCTCCCAGCGGACGTAGCGCACCGTGGTGCGGCGGAACTCCTCTGAAAGTGCGATAGAAGCGGCCATTCGAACACCTGGGGAGGAAACAATGACCAAGACCGCCGACTTCCGCCGCCTGCATCAGTCCGGCATCCTGCTCCTGGCCAACGCCTGGGACGCCGGGAGCGCGCGCCTCGTCGAGAGCCTGGGCGGCAAGGCCGTCGCCACCACCAGCGCCGGGGTCGCCTGGGCCTGGGGCTACAAGGACGGCCACGCCCTGCCGCTGGAGCGCCTGCTGCAGACCGCCAGCGCCATCATCCGCGCCATCGAGGTGCCCCTGACCCTCGACATGGAGCGCGGCTTCGGCAACACGCCGGAGGAAGTGGCCGCCGCCGTGACCTCCGTCGCGCGCCTGGGCGTCGCGGGCCTCAACATCGAGGATGCCGACCTGCCGCCCGAACACCTCGTCGCCCGCATCAAAGCGATCCGCGCCGCCCTGAAGCGCGAAGGCCTCGACATCTTCATCAATGCCCGCACCGACGTCTATCTGCGCGGGCTTGCCCCCGAGGGCCAGCGCGCCGCCGAATGCATCCGCCGCGCCGGACTCTATGAGGAGGCGGGCGCCGACGGCATCTTCCCCGCGGGCATGACCGACATGGGGGATATCGCCGCCATGGTGAAGGGCACCCGCCTGCCGGTGAACATCATGGCCCGCCCTACCCTCGCCCCCGCCGCCGAACTGGAGAAGCTGGGCGTGCGGCGCATCACGGCGGGCAGCGCGATCTCCGAGGCCATGTACGCCCATGCGGCGCGGCTGGCGGGCGGTTTCCTGAAGGATGGGCTGTCGGCCCCGGTCACGGCCGAGTCGATGCCCTATCCGCAGGTGAACGGGCTGATGAAGGCCTGAGCGCAAGCGCCAGGGCCAGGAGAACCAGCGCGGCTGCGTCGGCGAAGGTCGTTCTCATGCCGGAGAGAGCGCCAGGTGGCTCGCCTCCCCAGCGTCGACCCGCCAGCCGGTGCGGACGACAGTCCGTCGTGGCGGCGTCGGAGCTGAAATTCTCCGCGCTGCTCGAGCGTCTCTCCGCGTGCTCTCCATGGAAGATTCGTCCTCCAATCACCTGTCGCTCCCTTGTGCGGGCAGCGGTAGTGACCAGCCTTCTCGCCAGGCCACGCATCCCCGCTCGCGGGAGTCCCTGGCGGACTTCGTCGACTCGGCGGCCCTGGGCCTGCATTGGGTCGCGCCCAATGGAACCATCCTGTGGGCGAACAAGGCCGACTACGAGCCGCTCGGCTACACGGCCGACGAGTACATCGGCCACAACATCACCGCCTTCCACGCGGACGCCGCGGCCATCTCGGACATCCTCCAGCGGCTCACGCGGGGGGAGCGGCTCCTGGAGTACCCGGCGCGGCTGCGGTGCAAGGACGGCTCGGTGCGCGAGGTCTCCATCTCCTCGAGCGTCCGCTTCGACGAGACGGGGAAGTTCCTCCACACCCGGTGCTTCACGCGGGACGTGACCGAGCACGCCCAGGTCGCACGCGCGCTGCGCGAGAGCGAGGAGCGCTTCCGGATGCTGCTGGCGGGGGTGAAGGACTTCGCCATCTTCATGCTGGATGCGGGGGGCCGCGTGGAGACATGGAACCAGGGCGCCGAGCGGCTCTACGGCCATACGATGGAGGAGCTCGTCGGGCAGCACGTCTCGACGCTCTACACGCCCGAGGACCTTCGGGCGGGCCGCGTGGACGAAGAGCTCGCGGCGGCCAGCCATCACGGCCGGTACGAGTCCGAGAGCGAGCGCGTGCGCAAGGATGGGAGCCGCTTCTGGGCGCATGTCGTCACCACGGCGCTCCGGGACGAGGAGGGACGGCTGCGGGGCTTCGCCAAGGTGACGCGGGACGTGACGGAAAAGCGCAAGGCGGAGGAGGAGAAGGAGCGGCTGCTGCGCGAGCTCAAGGCGGCCGTCGCGGCCCGCGACGAGTTCCTCTCCATGGCCTCGCACGAGCTCAAGACCCCGCTCACCTCGGTGAAGCTGAACCTGCGCGCCCTGGAGCACCGCGCGGAAAAGACGGTCGAGCAGACGGAGGGCGCGGGGAGCCGCAGGCTCGTGCTCATCCACGGGCAAATCGACCGGCTGGCGAAGCTCGTCAACAGCCTGCTGGATGTGTCCCGAATCACCGCCAACCGGCTCGACTTCCATCGGGAGGAAGTGGACCTCGGAGAAGTGCTCCAGGATGTGCTGGGGCAGTTCAAGGAGGATCTGGACCGGGCGGGATGCGCGCTGCACCTGAGAACCGACACGGGCGTCGTCGGCCGGTGGGACCGGCTCCGGGTGGATCAGATTCTCAGCAACCTGCTCTCCAATGCCATCAAGTACGGGCCGGGCAAGCCCGTCGAGGTGGATCTGCGGCGGTTGGGCAAGAGCGCGCGCCTCGTCGTCCGGGACCATGGCATCGGCATCTCGGAGCGGGACCAGGAGCGCATCTTCGATCGATTCGAGCGGGCGGTGTCGAGCCAGCACTATGGTGGCTTTGGCCTCGGGCTGTGGATCAGTCGGCAGATCGCCGAGGGACTGGGAGGCAGCATCACCGTTCACAGCCAACCAGGGCTGGGCTCGACCTTCGTCGTCGAGCTCCCCCTGAGTGGGCTACCGGGTGGAGAAGAGTGACGCTCCCGCGGAACGGTCTGGATCCAACCGTCGCCCACGGATTCAAAACGACTCGAGAGACGTCAGCCGTGCTCGGTGATTCCGTTTCCACCACAACCGTCCACCATCAGCACTTTTTTGGGTTTTCGGCTTTGACAGGGAAGCAGTAATTTTCTACTTTTAAAGCAAGCAGAGGCTCAAGCCCACTCCTACTGTAATAGGGATGGGGGGTCGATGGCGACCCAGACTGAGCGTCAAGGTGGGGGATGCAGAACTCGTAGCCAACAGCGAAACCACGAAGGGACGTCATGCACACCGCCACCTCGCCCAGCTCCGCCGGTCTCTCCCTGCCCAGCGCCTCGAGTTCGGAGGAGGAAGGGAGCCAGAGCTGCGGTGTCCAGACGACGATGCCCCTGGAGCTCGCGCGAGCGGAGGCGGCGCAGCGGCGTGAGGAGTCGATGGCCCTGCTGCGCGAGGCGGCGGTCCGCCTGCGGCCGGAGAACTGGCTGTCGGCCTCCGCCGAGAAACCCTCGGACAGTGGCTTCGAGGACGTGCGCTCGCGCTACCACCACTGGCTGGAGCACGCGCCCTTCAACTCGGCGGACCCGGTCACCTGGCGCTTCCTGGTGGACCTGGCCATCAGCTACGCCTCCTACACCTACCGGCCCGCCCGGGGCCTGCGGCGGGCCGAGGCCGATGCGCTCGTCTCCTGGTTCACCTGTTTCTGGAAGCTCGACAACCTCGTGGATGACGCCCGCGAGCTCCTGCCGCCCAACTACCTCGAGGCGCTGCGCCAGGACATGAAGCGGGCGTGGTTCGGGTCCG
Organism: Cystobacter fuscus DSM 2262; assembly: GCF_000335475.2. Classification (NCBI taxonomy): domain Bacteria; kingdom Pseudomonadati; phylum Myxococcota; class Myxococcia; order Myxococcales; family Archangiaceae; genus Cystobacter; species Cystobacter fuscus. The sequence goes on from NZ_ANAH02000067.1 coordinate 3,725, forward strand.
AGGAGCAGCTGGACGCGCTCCTCCCCCAGCACGAGGGCGACGTGGTGGCCTTCCGCGACCAGGCGGTGGCGCTGCTGATCGACCACCGCAAGCAGCTGCGCACCCTGGGGCAGCCCATCGAGAACCATCCCGGCTACCAGAACGCGGTGTGGAACCACATCATCTGCCAGACCGAGGCCCCACGGCGGGTCGACTCGCTGCCGGAGTACCTCGAGATGCGACGCATCCGGGGCGGGATGGAGTGCGTGCTGCACATGTACCTGACGCTCCAGGGTCTCGACTGGGACGAGTCGTACGCCCGCGTCCTGGACCTGGCCAACCTCGCCACCTGCCTCACCGACGATCTGTTCTCGGTCGTCAAGGATCAGCGCGACGGCGTGGAGAGCTCCGTCACCGTCTGTGGCCCCAACGGCCACCTGCGCGTGCTGGAGCTCGTGTGCGACCTGCACCGGGAGATGTTCGAGCTGCTCAAGCGTCGCGTGGCCGCGGACGGCTCGGTGCAGACGCAGCTGTTCGTGCGCACGATGCTCGACGTGGTGGTGGGCATGGTGCAGTGGCAGGCGGCCAACCCCCGCTACCGCGAGGGGGCGCTCTGGCTGGACCAGGAGCTGCGTGCCCAGCGCGGGGAGGCCGCCCGGGCCGCCTGAGCTACTTGTCGGCTGGACGCGGTGAGCCCTCGGCGGCAGGCTCCTGCTCCCCCTGCGCCGTGCTCTGCCAACCGTGCTGGGAGATGAGCAGGTGCACCTCGGTGGACGTCTCACCGACGCTGTGTGTCACGGTGCTCAGGTCCCCAAGCTGTTGCAGGGTGCCCTCCATGAGCTGATTCAGGTCCTTGATGGCCTGGAAGATCTGCTGGACCCCCACGCCCTGCTGGCTCACCGTGACGCTGATCTGCCGCACCGCGGAGATGCTCTCCTTCATGATGGAGGTCAGCGTGCGCATGTTGTCGCCGGTGGCCTTCACCTGCTCGACGTTGCTGTTGACCTTGTCGACCCCCCGCTCCGTCAGCTCCACGGCATCGCGGATGGACTGGGAGAGGTTGGTCAACATGTCGCGCACGTTGTTGGTGGCCTTGACGGACTGATCCGACATGGTGCGGATCTCCCGCGCCACGACGCCAAAGCCCTTGCCATGCTCGCCGGAGCGGACGGCCTCGATGGCCGCGTTGACGGCCAGCATGTTGGAGCGGTCCGCCAGCTCCTTGACCACGCGGGTGATGCTGTCGAGCTCCCGGGTGAGCTCGCTGAGATTGCGGATGCTCAGGGCCATCAGCTCCACCTGGGAGCGGATCTCCTCCAGGCCGTGGAGGCTCTGCTGGATGGTGGCCTCGCCCTTGCTGCTGATCTCCTCGATGCGGCCCGTCTGGTACAGAAAGCCCTCGGCCTTCTGGGCCGTCGTCTGGGACGTCTGGTGGATCTCCTGCACCGTCACCTGGGCCTCCTCGAGTGCCGCGGCCTGCCGGGTGAGGGACTGGTTCTGCACGGAGTTGGACTGCTCGAGCTGCCTGGCGCTGGTGCCCAGCTTGGTGGCGGTGCGGTCCAAGGCGAGCGCGAACTGGCGCAGCTGGTGGAAGGCCCGGGCCGTGGAGCGCGCCAGGTCTCCCGTCTCGTCCGTCGTCACCCAGGGGGCGATGACGGGCTGACCGGTGGCGAAGCCCTCGATGGAGTCCTGGACGGCGCGGAAGCCGCGCTCCTGCTGTTGCGTGAGCAGCCAGGCCGCGCTCGCGCTGGTGATGAGCATGTAGAGGCTGACCAGCACCAGGGGCAGGGAGATGTTGTCGAGGAAGCCGGCGAGCGACTTGTTCACCGTGACGAGGACGTCCGGAGGAATGGACGCCGCCACCTCCCCGTACAGGTTCATGCCCATCTGGGTGAGGATGGAGCCCAGGGCGAAGACGGTGCACAGCACGAAGAGGGCGAAGCAGTAGGGCAGGTACCAGCTCTGCTTGGGCCACAGCAGGCCCCGGGCCCCGGGCAGGTTGGCCTCGGGGTGCTTGAAGAACTCCTCGAGGGCATGGGGCATCAGCAGCCGCTCGAGGAAGACGCGGGTCCAGATCATCACCAGCATCATCATCACCAGGATGACACCCGAGCCCCAGGGCACGATGTAGAGCGGCTTGTTCAGCCGCAGGGCGAGCCAGAGCAGATAGGCCGAGTTGCCCGTGATGTAGACCGTGAGGATGCTGACCTCGAGGGCCCGCGGCAGCTTGAGCAGGCGCACCAGCCGGGCTCCGGGCGGATCATCCGGCCGGAAGGCGAAGGCCCGCCGCGTCTGCAGGTGCACGAGCCACAGTGGAAGCCCGACGCCACACACCAGGGCGAAGACGGGGATGGGCGAGATGGCCACCACCGCCTGCTCCTGGGGAATCCGAGCGATGAGCAGGACGATGTAGATGGCGCACGGCAGCGACGTGAACAGATTCACCTGCTGGAGCAGGAAGATCCGCCACGCGGTACGCCCGATGTCCGCAGGCTGGGACTGGGACTGGGGCTGCGTCTGGGTCATGACTCGAACAGTCTTTCTGAGAAGGCGTGAGGCCCGGGGAGCGTGAGGCCGGGCGCCCAATGTAGACCGCAAGACGAGACGGGAACAGGGGCAACTCCCGGCACGGAGGCTGGGCGACCGGGCCAGGGCGAACGTCCTGCCCCGTGTCGGCCCTGCCCGATGGCAGGTAGCGGAGAGTTCTCCACACCCCGTGGCTGCTCGATGCCATGCTCGCGAACATGGCCTCCTCCAACCAACACCCCGCCGACAACCACGACCTGATCCGCGTCCAGGGCGCTCGGGAAAACAACCTCAAGGACGTCAGCGTCGAGCTCCCCAAGCGGCGGCTGACGGTGTTCACCGGTGTCTCGGGCTCGGGCAAGTCGTCGCTGGTGTTCGGCACCATCGCGGCCGAGTCGCAGCGGCTGATCAACGAGACCTACAGCACGTTCGTGCAGGGCTTCATGCCGACGCTGGCCCGGCCCGAGGTCGACGTCCTGGAAGGCTTGACGACCGCGATCATCGTCGACCAGGAGCGGATGGGCGCCAATGTCCGCTCGACGGTCGGCACGGCCACCGACGCCAACGCGATGCTGCGGGTGCTGTTCAGCCGCCTCGGCAAGCCGTACGTCGGCTCGTCCAACGCCTTCTCCTTCAACGTCCCGTCGGTCCGCGGCGTCGGGCAGCTCTCGACCGAGAAGGGCGCCGGGAAGAGCGAGAAACGCGAGTTCACGGTCACCGGCGGCATGTGCCCGCGATGCGAGGGCATGGGCTCGGTGAGCGACATCGATCTGTCGCAGCTATACGACGACACGAAGTCCCTCGCCGAGGGCGCGCTCACCATCCCCGGCTACACCGTCGATGGATGGCTGGTGCGCATCTTCTCGGCCTCGGGCTTCCTCGATCCGGACAAGCCGATCCGGCGCTACACCAAGCAAGAACTCCACGACTTCCTCTACCGGGAGCCCACCAAGGTCAAGATCGACAACATCAACATGACCTACGAGGGGTTGATCCCCAAGGTGCAGAAGTCGTTCCTGTCCAAGGACGTCGAGGCGATGCAGCCGCACATCCGGGCCTTCGTGGAGCGCGCGGTCACCTTCACCGCCTGTCCCGAGTGCGGCGGGACCCGGCTCAGCGCGGCCGCCCGGTCCTCGAAGATCAAGGGAATCAACATCGCCGACGCCTGCGCGATGCAGATCAACGATCTGGCCCAGTGGGTGCGCGAGCTGGACGAGCCGTCCGTCGCGCCGCTGCTGAAGACGCTGCGGCACACGCTCGACTCGTTCGTGGAGATCGGGCTGGGCTATCTCAGCCTCGACCGGCCGTCCGGCACGCTGTCGGGCGGTGAGGCGCAGCGCACCAAGATGATCCGCCACCTCGGCTCGTCGCTCACCGACGTGACCTACGTCTTCGATGAGCCGACGGTCGGGCTGCACCCCCACGACATCCAGCGGATGAACGAGCTGCTGCTGCGGCTGCGCGACAAGGGCAATACCGTCCTCGTGGTCGAGCACAAGCCGGAGGTGATCGCGATCGCCGACCACGTCGTCGACCTCGGCCCCCGCGCGGGCACCGCCGGCGGCGAGGTGGTCTTCGCGGGGACCGTGGACGGACTGCGGGCCAGTGGCACGCTCACCGGGCGTCACCTGAGTGATCGGGCCTCCCTGAAGCCGTCGGTGCGCACGCCGTCGGGGATGATGCAAGTGCGCGGCGCCCGCACGCACAACCTGCGGGACGTCAACGTCGACATCCCGCTCGGCGTGCTGGTGGTGGTGACCGGCGTGGCCGGGTCGGGCAAGAGCTCACTCATCCACGGCTCGGTGTGTGGCCGGGACGGGGTGGTGTCGGTCGACCAGACTCCCATCCGGGGCTCGCGGCGGAGCAACCCGGCGACGTACACCGATCTGCTGGAGCCGATCCGCAAGGCGTTCGCGAAGGCGAACGGCGTGAAGCCCGCCCTGTTCAGCGCCAACTCCGAGGGCGCCTGTCCGACCTGCAACGGCGCCGGGGTGATCTACACCGACCTGGGGATGATGGCCGGCGTCACCACGGTCTGCGAGGAGTGCGAGGGCCGGCGGTTCCAGGCATCGGTGCTGGAGTACCGGTTCGGCGGGCTCAACATCGCCGAGGTGCTCGACCTGTCCGTCGACGACGCGGTCGGCTTCTTCGGCGCTGGCGAGGCGCGTACGCCGGCCGCGCACGCGATCCTGCGGCGCATGGCCGACGTGGGGATTGGCTACCTGCGGCTCGGCCAACCGCTCACCACGCTGTCGGGGGGCGAGCGGCAGCGGCTCAAGCTCGCCACGCACATGGGGGCCGACGGCGGCGTCTACGTGCTCGACGAGCCGACCACCGGGCTGCACCTGGCCGACCTCGAGCAACTGCTCGGGCTGCTGGACCGGCTGGTCGACTCCGGCAAGTCGGTCATCGTGATCGAGCACCACCAGGCGGTGATGGCGCACGCCGACTGGATCATCGACCTTGGGCCGGGGGCGGGCCACGACGGCGGGCGGGTCGTGTTCGAAGGCACCCCGGCCGACCTGGTGGCGGCGAGGTCGACCCTGACCGGCCAGCACCTGGCGGCATTCGTCGGCGGCCGTTCGAAGGCTGTATAGGAGGGCACCGCCACGCCGGACTCATGCAGGCGGCAGAGCAGCTCGCGATTCCACGCATCGAGCCGGGAGTGCATGACCTACGCCGTCGCGGGCATGGTCACCACGCGCGAGTTCATCGTGATGGCCGCGTGGCATCTGTTCGAGCGTGACGCGCTGCGCGGGCGCTTCTTGAACGGCGGTGAAGACGAGCAGTTCGCGATCCTCGAGGAGATCCTGCGCCTGGATCCGGTGGCGGCGATGCTGCACCGGCGCGCCGCCGAGGAGACGCAGCTGGCCGCGGCGGGGCCCATCGCCGCCGGGTCGGTCGTCGCCATTGACATCCGGGCGGCGAACACCGACGAGGCCGTGACGGGCCCCTGCCCGCACATGATCGATCCCGACCGCGCCAGGCGGATGAAGGTGCTCGGTTCCTATATGAGCTTCGGTGACGGCAATCATCGCTGCCCGGGCGCGCAGGTGGCGATGCACGAAACGCGCGTGTTCCTCGATCGACTGCTGCGGGTGCCGGGCATCCGGCTGGAGCGAGCGCCCGAGATGCGCTGGTTCGATGAGTTGATGAGCTATGAGTTGCGCAACGCCAAGGTTGTCTGTGACAGGAGTTGAACCGCGGGCATCTGCCCGCGGATACTCGATCACCTCGCTTTGGTGAGGAGCGCTCTCGCCGCCGTTGGCTCGGAAGAGAATCGGGCCTGCCGGGGCTCCAACTCGTCCCCCCTGTGCTCGGCCAGCATGCCGTACAGTTCGGGACGGCGACCGCGGATCCAGCGGCGTCCGGTGCACAGCGGGAGCAGGTCGAGGTCCAGGTCCGCGACCACCATGTCGTCACCCGCCCTCCAGGTCTCCGCCAGGATGCGGCCGTAGGGGTCGAGGATCATCGCGTTGCCGGTGCGCACCTCATCGTCGTCCAGGCCGACACCATTGCTGAACAGGAGGAACATGCCGTTGTCGTGGGCTCGCGCTGGGAGCCAGCGCATCAGCCACTCCCGACCCTTCTGTCCACGGAATTCAGCCTCGAGGGCGCGGGGGTCTTCCGCTCTTCGCCGCCAGATCTCGGGGTCGATCCGCCCCATGGCGTGCGGGCTGCGCGAATTCGTCCCGCCGGTCTGATGCGGTGCCATGAGCACATCCGCGCCGAGGAGCGCTGTCGCACGGGCGTTTTCGACGAGGTTGTTGTCCCAGCAGATCAGCACCCCGACCCGGATTCCCAGCGGCGTGTCGAAGACGGTGTAGCGATCGCCACTCGCCATGTGCTCGCTCTCGAAGGAGTGGAGCTTGCGATGGGTATGAACCGTCCCATCCGGCAGACAGACGGCATAGGCGTTGTAGAAGCGGCCGTCGGCGCCCTCCTCGATGAGGCCGGCGCCCAGCACGAGATCCTGTTCGCGAGCCAGCGCGCGGAGGATGTCGACCGAGGGACCAGAAGGAACTGGCTCGGCCAGCGCCGAGATGCCCGCCCGGTCGAGGTGGCGAACATGCCAGTAGCCCGTCACGCACATCTCCGGGAAGGTGATCAGCTTGACGCCGTTGGAGGAGGCCAGCCCGGCGAAGTACCGGATGCGCTCGAGGTTGTAGGCCTTGTCACCCGGCAGATGCTGGAACTGCACCGAAGCGACCCGTATGCTCGTCATGGCTCGAACTCTCCTCTGTCGGTAGGCGTGCGTGGGCAGTGCCGCCGGTGCGGTGGCCGGCCTCGGACGCGGGAGGGAGCATCCGAGACGAGCGTGGTCCCGGTAAACTGTCGACCTTTGCCCCATGCCTGCCGAAAAACGCACACCCTCGTTGGATTGGGACGACCTCCGTCACTTCGCGGCCCTGGCCCGGCACGGCAGTCTGGCCGCCGCGAGCCGGGCCCTGGGCGCCGCCCGCTCGACGATCGCGCGGCGTGTCGAGGGACTGGAGCGTCGGCTCGGCAGGCCGCTGCTCGTTCGGACGCCAGACGGTTTCAGGCTCACCGACGATGGCGCGACCGTGTTGGCGCAAGCGACCGCGATGGAAGAGGCCGCGCTGGTGGTGCAGCGTCGTCTCGAGGGCGATGACGGTCCGAAGGGGCCGGTGCGGCTCACGACGTCCCGGTCCCTGGCTCATGGCTTCCTGGTGGACCGGATGGGACCGCTCCATGACCGCCACCCCGGGCTCGACGTCGAGTTCATCGCCGAGACGCGGGTGCTCAGCCTGTCCCGCGGGGAGGCGGACATCGCGATCCGCCTCGGTCGGCCCGCCGACAGCGACCTGCTGGCCCGGAGGGCCGCCACGGTGGGTTATGCCTTCTTCGCGCCCGCTCGAAAGCGCGATGCGCTTCTTTCCCGCGAGCAGCCACCCCTCGTCGGGTATGGAGCGGACCATCAGGCGGCCGAGGCTGCCTGGATGGCGTCCCGCTTTCCCAGTCATCGGTTCATCTTCCGAAGCAACAGCCTCCAGGCCCAGGCGGCGGCCGCGCAGGTCGGATATGGCATCGTGCTGCTGCCCTGTTTCCTGGCCGCGAGCTACCCAGGCCTCGTGCGAATCCCGTTCGGCCCGCTTCCACCCGAGCGCGAGGTCTGGATATTGATGCGCCGCGACTCGGCCCGGGTGCCCCGGGTGAAGGCGGTGGGAGACCATCTCTTCGAGCTCTTCCGAGACGAGCGCGCGCTGCTGTCCGGAGCCCAGGCTCAGAGGGAATGACCTCGGCCTGGGCTCTGGTATCCGACTTGATAGCCGGCCGTCGCGGCGTTCAGCTCCGTCCCACGCCTCCCTCCCCTGGCATGAAGACTCCGTCAGGGCGGGCCGAGCGTGGCAAGGACAAGTGACCTTGACCACTCAGGTCTATACATCGATCCGACATCTGGAGTAGGAAGCCGGAGCGACGGGAGATTGGCAAATGAGCGACACCTCGAAGTGGAAGGGCGGCCGGATCGGGCTCTATGAGATTGGCGGGCGATGTCAGGACCTTCCAGAGGACGCGGGAGAGATCTACGAGGCGCGCCATGTCGAGACGGGCGCACCCGCGCTGGCGCTCCGGCCGGGTCCGGGGATGAACTGGCGGCCGCGCTCGTCGTGGGACGTGCTGACCACGCATGTCCTCCAGCCGGACTTGCTCATCGTGCATCCCCGGTGGCCGAGCGACGCACGGGCTCCGAGCTTCCACGAGCTGTCCCTGGCCTACATCCACATCGCGGGCGCCCTGGCGCTCCTGGCTGAGCGGCGGGGAGAGGGGTCCTCCTTCGTGGCACAGACGCCAATGCCTTCCCGCACACGTCGCCGGGCGGTGCGGTGGGGCCTCGCGGGCGCGGGCGTGGCCCTGACGGTGGGCCTCGCGCTCCTGCTCTGGCCGCGTGCTCCGGAGCATTCCCCTGCGCGCAACCCACTGGGCGAGTCTCCCAGCTTCACGGATGGAAAGGACCTTTCCACGGGAGCCATCGCTTACCCCATGCCGGAAAAGCCTTTCAGTGAGCAGCGCAAGCCTCCGTGCATGCCCGAACTGGAAGTGGAGATCCGAGGCGGATGCTGGGTTCAGGCGGCACAGACCGCGCCCTGTCCCCGAGGTTCAGCCGAGTACCAGGGCAAGTGCTACGTGGCCGTGAAGAAACCCGACCCAGTGCCTCGTTCCGTTCAGCCCTGACACGGCGGAGAACCCAGGAAGCAGCCGAGGAGGATCCTCCCTCCAAAGCGGCGGGTGGTGATCCGCTGAGATCCGGGCGAGCCCACCCGCTCCCGGAAGGCCGAGCCCCCACCGGATCCCGCCCGCGTCGATCCCTGGTCGGTGGATGCCGAGCAACTGGCCCGGGAGTCCCGGGTCGTCACCGTGTGCCTGGGCTGTCAGGGCGAGAAGCGTCGGTCCTGTTCCGACTGCGCGGGCTCGGCCCGCCGCACGTGTAGGGGCTGCTCGGGCTCCGGACGGGTGCCGGGTGCCAAGGGGGGCATGAAGAACTGCCCCACGTGCCGGGCGCGGGGCGACGTGAAGTGCACCGCGTGCAGGTCCGGCAAGATCGACTGTGTGACGTGTGGCGCGGATGGCCGGGTGGATGCGTGGCTCGAGGTCGAGACGCAATTGCTCACCCAGGTCCAGTCCCATCCCGCCAACCGGTCGAGCGCGATCCACGAGATGCTGACGCTTCCCGAGGATTTCGACGCGCCACCGCGCGGGTGGGTGAACCGGCTCGTCGAGGACGGGGGGGTCCAGCCGCCCTCGCATCCGTGTCCCGAGGGTCTTCGTGCCCGGTTGAATGCGGTCGAGGACCGGCTCGTGTCGGCGCGGATCCAGACCTTCGCGAGTGACGTGTTCCGGGTGAATTACGCCACGGCTCAAGGGAAGGGCCTGGTGGAGGTCGCGGGGTGGCGCTCCGTCGTCACGGGGGCGACGGTGTGGACGCCGCTGTCCAAGCGGACGAAGGCCTCCTGGGCGGTTGGCATCGGCGCGTTGCTGGCCGGCCTGCTGTTCTGGGCCCTGTATGTATCGCGCCACGATTGGTTCGCGAGGCACGGCCACCCCGCGCTCGTCCTGCTGCCGACGATGGTGGCGGCCTTCGTCGCGTTCAAGGCGGCCGCGCATCGCTTCCTCGCCCCGCCCGCGCGCTCCGTGGCCTCCCTGAAGCGGATGGTCGGGGCGGTGGCCGCGTGCTGGCTGGTCTCCCTGGGCGCGTTCGGCTTGGGAGGCCCAACGGCACGAGGCGCCCAGGCCGCCCTGGACGCGGGCGACAAGGCGCGCGCGCGCGTGGAGGCCGAGGCGCTGGTGTCCTTGGGCGTCGATCGCGAGGAGGGCACCCGGTTTCTCGACGCCCTGCACCTGGAGGAGGTCCACCGCGCGACGCCGAGTCCGCTCGAACAGGCCCGGCGTGTTGGCATGCCCTGGTATGGCACACAGTCCCGAGAGGAAGCCCTCGCCCTGCTTCGCACCAACGTGCAGGCCGCCTCGGATGCCCATTTCAAGGCGGACGATGCGCGAGCGCTCGGCGAACTGGCCCGCGCCACCGAGGAGCTGCTGCCCGAGGCTCGCGATGGCCTTTACGGCCGCGCGGCGCTAGCCCGGGCCGCGACGTGCCTGAAGGGCAAGGACTTCCCCTGCGTGGACGAGGAGCTCAGCGGTCCCGCCGCCGCGCGCGCGCCCGCCGGGGAACTCGCGTCCGTGCGGGCCGCCCACGTCGCCGCGCTCAAAGCCGCCCGGGACGAGGCGCTCGTGCGTGTCGCCGCCACCCAGGAGCTGGAGGCGCAGCGCCAAGCGCTCGAGGAAGTCCTCGGGTTGTCGCGGCGCCTGCTGAAGGCCGGTGAGGGTACCGAGGCCGCGCTCACAGCCCTCGCGCAACGCCTCGCGAGGGTGGAGGCGCGGATCGCCGCCGCCAAGAAACGCGCCGAGGCGCTGGCCGCTCGGGAGCAGGCGCTGCGCGAGCGCCAGGAGCGGGTCGAGGCCGCTTCCTTCTCCGGGTCGGGGTACTCGGGCGGGGGGCGCGTGCACGTCCGGGGGTACTACCGGAAGAATGGCACGTACGTGTCTCCGCACACCCGGAGTCGGCGCAGGTAGCGCGGCGGACGGCGGGCGTGTCTCAATGAACCTGGGCTGCCGCAATCATTTCGTGGGCAGGGGGTGGAAGGCCACACCGTCGAGCCCCAGGCGCACGCAGGTGTCGACGAAGCGCTCGGTGCAGACGACCACCGTGGAGAAATCCTCCAGCCGGAAGGCGTCCCGGTGGTTGGGCAGGGAGGCAGCATCCAGCACGAGGTGCTTGGGCAGGGAGAGGCCCAAGCGGCCACAGCGAGGGCACGGCGGTTTACCGTTGGAGGGCAGGCAATCTGGGTGCGCTCGGCCCACGGGGAGTAACTCCAACTCGAGCAACACGGGCGAGGCGCGCTGGCGGAAGCGCAATTGGGTGGGACAGCCCTGAAGACCTGGCAGGCCCTCGGCTTGGAGTTTCTCGAACGCCTCGCGCTGCACGAGCGGCCACCAAGGGACTGGAGTCACGAATTGCCCGAAGCGGCCTCGAGCCTTGCCCACGAGCGGGCCAAAGGTTGCACCGGGTGTCAGCACGGCTCCTGGTGGGAGGAGTGGGCGCACCAACTCGCACAGCCGTTCATACTCCTGGATGGGCTCGGGCCGCGCTTCTTCGAAGTCGGCCAGGGAGGCAATGGGGGTGAGGTCTACCGAGGGGTACGCTTTGGAATTGTCACTCCAGGTGGCCTTGCAGCTAGGGCAACCGAGAATGCCCGGAAGCCGCCACTTGTGCATGCCGTCAACGTTGCCCGTGTAGCCCGCGAACCTGTCTTCCTCGATTTTGAAATATCGCATTCGTGGCTTCTCGGCCGAGGCTATGGGGCCTGCCATCGCGGGACAAGAAACAGGGGATAGCAGGTAGAGGAGGCGTGCACAGGCCACCTCGGGGACCAGGTCCGAAAACCGCCAGCACCGCGCCGCAGTCCGTGCGATATAAGCGGCCAGGCCAACACCTGTGAAGCAGGGGAACGCACCCATGAGCCGAAGAGCCGGATGCGGGAATTCTGCACGTCCGGATCTGTGGGGGCCGGGGTGGGAACTGCCCCGGTCTACCCGACTCCGATATCTCGTCTCCTACGAATCGTCTGACACCTTCTCCGCCCCCGTGGATGGGCTCCATCAGCTCTCGACAGCGATTGGTACGCCCAGCTCGTTTGCTACCGGCGTGTAGAGATCGACCTCTGTCTCGTCTGTTTCTATCGAGACGACGAGTGAAAACCGAACGGACGTGGGTTTCTCGGCCCTGCGGGCGTCCGCTTTCCACCCCCCTACCGGGAGGACGGCCAGGACCTGGCGAGAGGCAAGCTCCGCTGCCGACCCGTGCCACACATCCGAGTGGATGGAGCCGCGATTGCGCCGGGCTCCTTTGAGCTCCCAGCCGGGGTCTGTTCCCGTACTACTCGTATAACCTTCGTCCTGCATCGCCTTGCTGAGCCTCGCGCTAAACGCGGAGTTGCTTTCAGTGGGACGACGCACCGAAAACCGGAGTCCGTGCGATTGGTAACGGAACCGCCCCATCCAACCGCGTTGTGCCGGATTTGGCTCGATGAAGTAGGAGAGCGTCACCCGAAGCCGGACATCGGCGGCGCCAAGGCGTTGCAGTTCCTCGACCGGCCATGGGAATTCGTGAAGGCGCATCTGCGCTGGCAACTTGCCCGCTTTAAAAGGGCGAAGCTCATCTTCGACGATGAGCGTCAGCACATCGCGTGCACTCCACCGGGCTCGTGCGAGGCTTGGTACGCCGTAGCCATAGAGCCGGATGCGATGGTCCTTGTTATGGATCCGGCTCAACATCGCGGGCGTCCAACGGGCGGAGTGGACAAGGAGGGCCCGAATCGTTTCGGGCCTGAGCGTGGGGTACTCTGCCCAGAGGTGGGCCGCCATACGGGCGGCCTGAGCAGTCGCCGCGCTCGTGGCGTTGGTATACGTGAACAAACGACCTCGGCTCATCCGGTCGGTCGTGAGCAGCGAAAGGCTGGGAATCGAGGCGTCTGGCGGAAGAGTTCCTCCGGGGCTCAGCGCGACATTTCCTCCCTCGAGAACAAGGTCGGGTTTGTTCGGCCACCCTCTGTCGAAGGTCATGGATGAAGTGCTCGTGGGAGAAATGTCACCGTGTGGAGCAATTGGCAGCCACCCGGAAAGCGCGGGTTCCGCAATGATGTCCCTCTCCGTGTACGCGCCGATGGTCAACGCGTTCCACGCCTGAGCGGGATCGAGCGGTTTTCCCGTCATGATTCCTTCCGGGTAGTGCGGATACCCGTCTGGGTCAGCGTTTCCCGCGCAAATACAGTAGAGCCGTTGTCGCCCGTCCTCCACTCCTGCGGCGAGTCGATCAATCTCCGCCGACCACGAAGAGGGGCGGCCCCCCGTCCGCCCATTACTCGTTGAAACCGACATCGAGAAAACGCGGAGTCGCTCCGGAGCTGCCACCTCGACCTGACCAGCCGCATCGGCGGTGATCGCACCGTAAAGTTCGGGAGGGTTCGCAGCCGGAGGCGGCGGAAGGATCTTCACCGACTCGAGACCTACCTCGAGTGCAACGCGCATCTTCGACTCAAGCGCGTCAATCAGATCACCATACCCCGCGAGACCTGCCATTTCGGTGCCGTGGCCATCGTGATCGGCAAGGCCCCAGTTTTTCCGATAAGCGAACATGTTCGCGGCGGGGAGAAGAGGAGCGAGGAGCGGATGATTGTTGCTTACTCCCGTGTCGAGCACGCACACCACCGGCGGATCTGACGCGGGAAGAACAAGGCGGGACAACAATTCCCGGCTCCATTCGCCTTGCTCACGCGACGGCATTTCCACGAACTCCGTCGGTGGTGTGCGCGCAGGCCGAAGTTCGGCGAGCGTGTCCAGGATGGCGAATGACGAGAGCTGGGTTGCCGTACCCGACACGAGTAGAACTCGCCGGTCGGGGAACTCGAGCGAGCGCTCTCCGGTGACCAACCCATGTTGCCTGCACAGCAAGAGAAAGGAGGAGAGCAGTTCCTCGGAAGGATCGCGGAGCCAAGCCTCCCAAGCCATAGGCTGCGAGGGAGCGGGGAACGGGAGTTCCGGGTCGGTCCAGAGTTCCTGAAGAGCCGCGAGCTGAAACGAGGCGATCGAAGCGACGAGGGACTCGTTGGCGGGTTTACCTTTACGGGTATCCTTACGAAGATAGTCCCGCAGCTTCTCTTCGATGATCTGAAAGCCGCCTTGAGGCACGAAAACCTGAGCGACTGTTGTGCCCTCGACCTCTCTCACGGCCAGGACGCGTGGGCCATCAGAACGTCGACTGTCGAGCGACTCGAAGGGAAGCTCGGATCCGGGCTCGCCGCGCACAGTGAGAGACACTCCCGGAACGTCGGCTCCGCCACCACGAGCCATGATGCCGGTCTTGAAAGCGGCTCCGTATTCCCTAAGCAATCGTTGACCGTGAGCAGCACGGTCCCTTGCTGGAGGAGTCCGCGAGTGCGGCACGGAAAGCGGCGAAACGTAGTCGTAAGATGTACCAGTCCCCTGAACGAGCAGGTGCCGCAATTTTTCCGGTTTCTCTTCCGCCATCAGCCCCCCGCGTACTTGACCTACTTCATCGCGGCGAATTCTCGCTGCTCACGGAGCGCTTCGATGAGCGCCTCGGTCGAAACCTCCCGCGTTCCAGCGAGAACGGCCTGCTTTGCCGCATCATCACACGCTCGCGCAAGCAGCGCATGGCTCAGCCCGCGAGCTGCGGGGCGAATCCGGGTCCACGTCAGGCAGCCCGTGTCGAAGGGAGCGAGCCGATTCCTCATTGTCTCCTCTGCTTGGGCTTGGGAAGGCAGCGAGAACTCGATGACGTCATCGAAGCGACGGAAGAGGGCACGATCCAGCATCTGGGGGTGATTGGTCGCGGCGAGAACGACACTGTTCGAATCATCCTGTTCGAGGAGTTGCAGGAACGAATTCACCACCCGCCGGATCTCACCAACATCGTTCCCGGCCGTGCGCTGCCCGCCAATCGCGTCGAACTCATCGAAGAGGTAGACGCCTCGGGTTGCCCGTATCGCGTCGAAAACGAGCTTCAACTTCGCGGCCGTCTCGCCCAGGAACTTCGTCACGAGGGACTCGAACACGACCTTGAAGAGAGGCAGGTGGAGTTCGCCCGCGATGACCGTCGCACACAATGTCTTGCCCGTGCCCGGCGGGCCTACGAGCAGCACTCGATGGCGCGGGCTCAGCCCATGAGAGCGGAGCTGCTCAGCCTGACGCTGTTCGTGAAGGAGCCTGTCGATACGGCGCCGAAGCTCGGGCGCGGCTACAAGTTCGTTCAGGGTCGCCTTCGGGTACGACGCAGCAAGTAGTCCACCCAGCTCGCCCCGCGGCTGCGCGAGGGGGACAGGCCTTTTGACCCCATCCTCCTTGGCGCGATCGATGATCTCACGAAGCTCACCAGCCAGCCGGACGTGGCCCTGCCGAGCCTCCAAGGCGGCGACCTGCATGGCAACCGCCAGGAAGCGAGGCTCGTCTCCCTTCGTATGGCTCTCAATGAGGGCTTTGACTTGCTCGGCAGTGGCCATGGAGTTCCCTCGTAATACTCTACGATGGCTCTCTGTCGGAGCCCATTTCTGGACACTACTTCTTTCTTCTCGCAGGCTCACTTTTCGCACCCCCGCCCGAGGAGCAACTTGGCCCTTGTTGCCCCGGAGGTTTTACCCCGGGCGGGGCCAGGGTGGACCCTGCCTGAGCCGACTCTGGTCGCCGTCACGTCCCTCTTGACGGGGGAGGACTCGGCCACTGCAGGAGCACCCAGGATCGCCCTGGTCACCCGGGCGTCATATAGCAGTACCCACCGCACCCAGTGGGGAAAGGACAGCGTCTACTGACGGTGGCAGGCCACGCGCGGCAGCATCCCGCTCCGCACTCCAAGTACGGATGGGCTTCCACGGGCTTGCTTGGAGCCCTAACTGCCCAATCAAGCAACGAGGTCGTCGAGGAGCGTGGCGAGGGCGCGGTACTCGGGCCGCAATCCGCGTTCGGCCGCACTTCCAGCCACGACCACGGGCAGCAGCACGCCCTCCAGCTCCGGATGGGCCGCGAGCCGCACGGCGATGGGCGCCATCACCTTCGCCTCGATGAGCCGCTTCAAGGGCCGGGCCCCCAGCTGGGGCTCATACCCGTGCCGGGCCAGCCACGCCCGCGCGTCCGGCTCCACCACCAGCTTCAGCCCGCGCCGCAAGAGCCCCGCCCGCGACGCCGCCTTCTCCAGCTCCAGGTCCACGATGCGCAGCACGTCCGCCTCCGTCAGACGGCGGAACGGGATGATGTGGTCGATGCGGTTGAACAGCTCCGGCCGGAAGGCCTGACGGATGGCCCGCGTGAAGTCCTCCGCGCCCCGCTCCGCTCCGAACCCCGCCGGCTCCGAGTGCACCACGCCGAGATTGCTCGTCATGCACACCACCGTCATCCGGAAGTCCACCAGGCGCCCCAACCCATCCGTCAGTCTCCCCTCCCCCAGGATGCCCAGGAGCAGATCGAAGACCTCCGGGTGCGCCTTCTCCAACTCATCGAAGAGGACGAGTGACAGGGGTTGCTGCCGCACCCGCTCGGCGAGGCTGGTGATGCCCGGCCCCACCTCCATCAACCGCTGGGCCGAGCCGGGCAACATGTACTCGGACATGTCCAGGCGGATCATCCGCTGCTCATCACCGAAGAGCGTGCGTGCCAGTTGCTTGGACAGCTCCGTCTTTCCCACCCCCGTGGGCCCGGCGAAGAGCAGCGTGCCCACGGGCTTGTCCGGATCATTCAGCCCCGCCTTGAACCGCGCGAGCACGCCAGCGGCCAGCTCACACGCCCGCTCCTGACCGATGACGCCCTTCTGGAGCTGCGCCGCGAGCGCGTGACGCTCGGCGGGCACCTCGTCGCTGATGAGCTGGAGCGGCAGGCCCGAGTAGCGCGCGTAGGCCTCGGAGGCATCGCGCGGGTAGAGCGTCCGGGACTGGCCGCGCTCGCCCTGCTGCTCCAGCCAGTCGAGGAAGCGGAACGCCTTGCCCGGAAACAGGCTGTCGCGCTGGAACGTGTCCAGGTGGGCCACGAGCTGCCGCAGCCCCACGGGATGGATGCCCACCCGGCTGCGCCGCACGGATTGGTAGCGCTGCATGAGCTCGGGCATGCGCGACGCCGGGGGCTGCTCGATGCGCAGGACGCGGAAGGGCCGCAGCGCCTCCGGGAAGCGCCGCTGGCAGCGCTCGAGTTCGGCCTCGGTGCACTCGGCGATGAGGGAGATCTCCCCGCTCATCGCGGCCGGCAGGAGCAGGTCTCCAATGGATGAGCCATCCGGCTGGGGCGCGAGCAGCGACGTGAGCCGATCCACGAAGAGGTAGTCCTCCTCGTGCGACAGCGCGTCGATGAGCTTCAGGCACCGCTCCTGCCACATGCCCAGGTACACCATGCCCGCGACAATGCGCTCGGCGCTGGTGCGCCAGATGTCGGGCAGACGCACCGTCTTGTCCTCACGCCGCCGCTCGGCGATCCGCCGCGCAAGCATCGACACGTGGCTCGTCTTGCCCGTGCCCGTGCCGCCGACGAGCAACAGCGACGGCGGGGGCCGGCGCTGGGCGAGCTCCAGCCATTCGCGCATCGCCTCGGCGTCGTACACCAGGGCCGGCTGCCGGCTGCCCAGGGCGCGTGACGTCAATTCCTCACCTACCTGATCGAGCACCTCGGGGGGAGGCTCCCGCCGCGCGCCGCCGCGGACCTCGCGCCGCGCACCGAGCGGATCCCACGCCCGGACGAACTCCTCTCCCTCGTGGCGGAAGTCATACAGGCCCTTGGGCTTCTCCCCGAGCAGCGCGGTGCTCAGCGCGTTCTGCAACACATCGCGCGCGATGGAGAGATCCTCCACCACGAAGGACCAGTCGAAGCGCGGCACCCGCACGCGCCAGGCGCCGCCTTCCATCCGCCCGTAGACGTAGGTGAGCCGCAGGGGGATGAGCGCCTGGGAGATGACCGGCCGCTTCTTGTGCACCGTCTGGGGGTGGATCTCCACGGTGATCGTCCGGGCCTCCAGGTCCTCCTCCCAGAGGAAGCGCTCGAGCGCGGCGTCGTCCTCGCGCATCAACTGCCGCACCCGCGTCTCCAGCAGCGAGAGGACCTCGGACTCACTCGTGCCGTAGGCGGAGGGAGGCGGCTTGTCGAAGAAGCTGTCCCAGACGGGCAGGAGTTGCCCCGTGAGCCGGCCATCGTGGTGGGTGGTGAAGTAGACGCGCAGGCTCTTGTCACTCATGGCGCCCTCCCCGCTCGGGGCTCGCCGGGTTCTGGCTCATCCGCAACCGCCACAGCACGGGCAGGGCCTCGGCGGGAGAGCGCACCCGGTGGGTGCCGCTGTAGGTGAGCAGGTAGTCGTCCAGCTCCAGCTCCGCCTGGCCCTGGCGCGCGGGAGGCTCGAAGCGGTAGGCCCGGACCACGGGCATGGCGGCCTCGGGATCCTCGGGCAGGGGCCGCACGCCCTCCTGCCGCGCCTGGTGGAAGGCCTGGAGCCGGGCGCCATGTCCCGCGAGCAGCACCGCGGGCGCGGGGGCCTGGGCGTCGTGGACACGGACCTTCACGATCTCCGGCAGCCGCCCCGAGGATTGCCAGACGTGCAGCCCGCTCTCGCCGTCGAGGAAGGGACGGATGCCCGGACCCACCAGCTTGATGGCGGCGTGCACCGGCTCCACGGTGGAGGCGTGCAGGAACTCCCGGAGCTGGCGCAGGCCCCCGGACACCACGGCGCCTCCGGGCAGGTGCGCGGCGAAGGACTCGATCGCCCCGCGCGAGTGGGCGTAGGCCGTGCACAACCACCGGGTGAGCAACGAACCGGAGGTGGCGCCCCGGCGCCACTGTCCCAGCGGGAGCAACTCCAGCATCACGGTGTGCTGATCCGGCCGGGCGAGTCCCCGGAGGACGCGCTGGAGGAAGTACACCTCGGCCAGCGCATCGAGCAGTTGCTCGCGGGTCGCGGTCCGCACCGGGGCGAGCGCCCGGCGATCGAAGAGGTTGAACCGCTGCGCCTCGATCATCTCCCGGGCCTCTTCCTCGGGCGCGCGGGCAAGCGACTCGAGCTGGGTGGCGAAGTGCTCCAGGTACATGCGCATGGCGTCGAGCGTGTAGAGCGACTCGGCGTGTTCGCGCTCACCGGCCTGCAACCGCTCCAGGTGGAAGCGGACCTGCTCGGACAGGGCGCCGAGCGCCTCGCTCTCGCGCATGGCGCGCACGGCCTCGTGGGCCTCGAGCAGCTTCTCGCGCAAGCCCGAGATGGGCAGCTCCAGGAGGGGCTCCAGCGCGAAGCCCTCGGCCACGGGCTCGCGGGGGATGAGCGCGTCGGCCTGGACCTCGAAGCGCTCCTCGCGGGTGTAGAGCTGGAACAGGCGCAAGAGGGACTGGGGGCCGCGGATGATGGCGTCGGAGAGCACCTGGCCCACGTGCTCCTCCAGGTAGCGCTTGAGGGGCCGAGCGCCCAGGCGAGCGTCGAAGGCGTCCTCCACGATGCGCCGCTTCACCGCGTCGTCCGCGGACACGAAGATGTTGCGCGAGGTGAGCCCCTGCCGCGCGAGCAGCCGCGCGAGTTCCTTCTCGACGACCTTCTCCCCCACCTCGCGCGAGAGCGGCGAGAAGTGGACGATGCGATCGATGCGGTTGAAGAGCTCGGGGGGAAAGAAGTCGCGCACGGCCCGGTCCGCCTCGAGCGCGAGGGTGCGCGCGTCCGGCTCGCCGATGCCCACGGGCGGCTTGCGCCGGGCGCCCAGGTTGCTCGTCATCACGATGACGGTGTGCGTGAAGTCCGTGGTGTCGCCCGAGGCATCCGTCAGGCGGCCCTCGTCGAAGAGCTGCAGGAGCAAGTAGAGCAGCGAGGCGTGAGCCTTCTCGATCTCATCCAACAACACGAGGGAGAAGGGCTGCTCGCGGATGAGCCGGGTCAGATGGCCCTCGGGCCGCCACGGATCCCCGGTGAGTCGGGCGACGGCGTCCGGCGTCTGGAACTCGGCCATGTCGAGCCGGATCATCCGCGAGGCATCGCCATACAGGTAGCTGGCCAGCGCGCGCGCGAGCTCCGTCTTGCCCGTGCCGGTGGGGCCGGTGAAGAGATAGACGCCGTAGGGCCTGAGGGGATCGGTGAGCCCGGCATGGATGCGCGCGACGAGATCGCACGCCTCGCGCACGGCGTCCGGCTGGCCCATCACCTTGCGCGAGAGGGCCTCGTGGACCTCCTCGGGCGCCAGGGGTTCCCGGGCGCTGAGCAGGGTGGATGGCAGCCCGGTGCGGCCCGCCAGGTGCGTGAAGAGCGCCTCCACGCCGAGCGTGCGGCCCTCGCTCTGGGAGCCCGTGGCCAGCTCGCGCAGCAGATCCAACGCCTTGCCGGGAAGCGCGGCGCCGGGGAACAGGGACGAGGCCTGTTCGAGCAGCACGGGGAACAGGAGGGGATGCCAGGTCAGCGAGTGTTTGGACTCCAGCTCGCGCGCCTCGTGCAGCAACATGCGCAGCGTCTCGTCGGCGCTCGTCGGGCGCACGTGCACCTGGGTGAAGAGCGCGGCGAAGGACGGCGCGTCCGACTCCAGCCGCTGGAGCTGCTCGGGCGTCACCGCGCCCACCAGGGTGATCTCCCCCCGCGCGAGCGCCCCCTGGAAGAACAGCGCGAGGTGGGTGTCACTGTCCCGCGTGCGGCCCAGGAGGCCAAAGGCCTGGAGATCCTCGACGAAGAGGATGCGGCGCCCTCCCCTGGCGTCCTCCAGCACCTGGAGGCAGCGCTGCTCCCAATCCCCGACGTAGCTCATGCCGGCGATGAGTCGCTTGCCGGCGATCGTCCACACCTCGGTCACCTTGTCGAGGTTGCGGTGGGTCTGGAAGCCGTCGGTGTCGAGCTGATCGGCGACGAAGTGCTTGAGCAGGGTCCGCTTGCCACACCCTGGGGGCCCGACGAGCAGCACGGGCGTGCGCCGCTCTCCGCCGAGCAACAGTTGCAACTGCTCGCGATAGGGCACGCGGGGCATGCCGATCGCCAACGAGCCCTCGGCCGCCTGGAGCGTGAGGTTCGTGCCCAGGGTGTGCAGCACCCGAGTGCCGCCCCCCTTCTTCGGGCGCTTCTTGCCCTTGCCGGGCCGATCCTCCACCTCCAGGTCCGCCCAGGGACCCTTCTTCGCGCCGAGCTGGTCGAGCAGTGTCGGAGGCTGGGCGACGAACGAGAACGCCTTGAGACTGTCCTTGCGGTTGGAGCGCAGCGACTCGAGTTCCTCGGACTCCAGCCGTGCCCAGGCGTGGGTGAAGAACACCTTCGCCTGCTCCTCCAGGGACAGGCCCGCCTCGACGGCGAACCACTCCTGCTGGCGCGAGGGATGGTAGGCGATCAACAGGGGCTCGCTCCGGGTGCGCCAGCGCGGCTCGAGGATCAACGGAAACAGGCCGGAGAGCCGGGGCGTATCGGTTCCCGAGCGCACGCGCTTGAAATCCAGCTCCAACTGCACGCGCTCCAGCCGGATGCCGCGAGGCAACTGGAAGCACGCCAGCTCTCGCGGGGGCAGCTCGCCCAGGAGGCCGCGCAGGTCCTCCACGAGTTTCTGTTGAAGCTTGACCGCGCCCTTCCCCTCGCGGCTGCGGGTATACGGACCGAGTCCGAGCGTGGTCCACCGCATGGCCCCCGAGGCACTCCGGCTCTGGTAGACGGCGAGGGTCAGGTTCATGGCGTGGCGGCTCGGAGCGCGTCGAGGACGACGGAGGGAGTGCTCTCGGGATCGAAGCTTCCCGAGCGCTCCAGGTGCAGGAGATGTTCGAGCAGGAGGTGCTCCCAGTCCTGGAAATACCCCCGGGCACCGAGCGAGACGGTTCGCGCGCCGTCGCAGAGGACGACGTCTCCCCCGGGCTGGTGCTCACGCACGGCGGGCATCAATCGCAGCTCCTTGAGAGGAACGGGGGCGGGCGGGGCGATGGCGGGCAGCTCCAGCTCCTTCTGGGACAGGTGGGGCCTCATCGCCACGGGTTGGACGGTGAGCAGGACGGGCTCGTCGCGCGGTGTGGGGGGAAAGCGGTGCAGTCCGGCCTCGAGCGCCAGGAACGAGCCGGCATAGGGGCCGCTGACCGACAACAACACCTCGTGGAACGCGCGCTCGGGCTCGCCGAGGGCCCGCATCAACGCCTCGGCGGAGAGGACCTCGTCGCGCCACCGGCGCTTGTCGTCCTTGTGGTGACGGACGGCGGAGAGGCGGCCACCGGCCACCCACCCGCGGCGGGGCAGTTCCTCGAGCAGCGGCGACAGCCAGGCGTCGAGCGCCCGCGTCTCCCCCGCCTCCTGGACGATGAGCGTGATGCCATCGCGCTGGGGCTGCGAGGCGAGCAGCACCGAGGGCAGCATCCGGCGCAAGGCGCGCGACTGCTCCCGGGCGTCCTCCACGAAGGGGGAGATGTCCTGTTGCTCGAAGAGGGCCAGCAGCGCCAGCTCCTCGGCGGCCGAGAGCGCCGCGCGCAGCCGCTGGACCTGGGCCCAGAGCAGATCCAGCCGACTGTGCTCGTGATGCAGTTGCCCGAGGGAGAGGGCCTCGTGACCCTGATTCGGGTGGGCCCCTTGCGCGAGCTGGGCCACGAGGAAGCGCACCTGCTCCACGAGCCGCTCCACGGCGTCCATGCGGAGGATGGCATCGAGTTCCCGCCGCTCGGCCTGGAGGGACTCCACCCGCTCGAGTTGATGACGCGCCTGCCTGGGGCTGCCCGGGGTCAACGCCACCGAGAGCCCCCGAGAATCCGAGCGGAGGGTGACTTCACCGCCCTGGGCCTCGGGGCCCGCGGCGGAGAGCGCGCGGGCCAGGGGCACGACGAGCTGTTGATCCAGATGACGGCGCAGCGCCCGGGCACCATGGGCCTCGTGGTAGCCGGACGCGGCGAGCGAGGAGAGGAGCTCGGGCGGCACCTGGAGTTCGAGCCCCCGCTGGAGCAGGCCGCGCCGCTGTCGCAGCTTGTCCACGGTGAGCCGGGCCACCTGCTCCACCTGGGTGGGGGTGAGCGGGTGGAAGGCGATGAGCTGGTCGATGCGGTTGACGAACTCGGGACGGAAGTGCCGGTGCACCTCGCGCAGGTAGTGCTCGGTGTCATCCACCGGCGCGGCGCCGATGCCCAGGGGGGTGCGGCGATGCGTGACCCCGAGGTTGCTCGTCATGATGATGAGGGCGTTGTGGAACCAGGCCGTCTGGCCATGGGTGTCGGTGAGCCGCCCTTCCCCGCAGACCTGGAGCAGCAGATCGAACACGGCGGGGTGGGCCTTCTCGATCTCGTCGAGCAGGAGCACGCAGAAGGGCTGCTGGCGCACCCGCCGCGTGAGCAGTCCGGGCCCCCGGGCACTGCCCCGGATGAGCCGCTCGGCGGCCCAGGCGTCCATGAACTCGCTCATGTCGAAGCGGAACATCCGCTCCGGCGAGCCGAAGAGGAACGTGGCGAGCAGCCGCGCGAGCTCCGTCTTCCCGACGCCGGTGGGGCCGACGAAGAGGAAGGTGGCCAGTGGCTTGCCCTGGGGCTGGAGCCCCGCCTTCACCATGCACAGCGTCTCCACCACCCGGCGCACCGCCACCTCCTGCCCCACGAGCTGGCGGCGGAAGGACGCCTCGACGTCCGCGGCGAGCAGGGCGCGATCCTCGCGCAGGAGGAACTCGGGGACGCCCGTCTTGAGGCTGAAGAGCGAGTACAGCCGCTCCCGGGTGAGCAGGGGCACCTGGCCATCCCCCGTGCGCGCCTGATGGAGGCTCGCGCGCAGCTCCTCGTACAGCCGCACCGCCTTGCCGGGCATCGCGCCACCGGGGAGATAGCGCTCGGCCAGCTCCACGAGGGGCTCCACCGCGTCCTCGGCCAGCTGGGGCCGCGAAGGCTCCGCCTGCCGCTGCCAGGCGGCCCGCGCGCGCAGCGCCTCCCGGGTCTGCTTCGCGCTCAGGGGCTCCAGGCGCACGCGCGCGAGCAGGGAGAAGAAGCCCGGGTGTTGGTTCTCCAGGAGATCGAGCGACTCGGAGGTGAGTTCCCCGAGCAGCCGCACCCTGCCCTCCTCCAGGAAGGGCTTCATCACGCCGGGGATGTTGACGGACTCCGTGGAGTGCTGGGCGAGCAGCTCGCCCAGGTTCTCGAAGAAGAGGACGGCGTCGAGCTCCCGCGCGGCGCGCATCACCCGCAGGACGCGCTCCTGCCACTGGCCGAAGCCAGACATGCCGGCGATGAGCCGCGAGCCGCTCGTCGCATACACCCGCCGGGGGCGGCCCGCCTTGCGCTCGGCGCGCATCCACGCCTGGAGCAGTTCCGTCTTGCCGACCCGCTCCGGACCCACGAGCAACACGCCCTGCCGCTTCTCGCCGCCCACGAGGGTGGACAGCAAGGCGAGTTCGGTGTCCCGGCCCAGGAGCGGTGGCCCCTGGCGCGCGTCCTCGCGGTCGTGCAGGGGCACGGACACGGAGAGGAGCACTTCATGGGCCTGATCGCGCTGGAGCTTCTCCTCCAGCTTCTTCCGGGCCTTGAGGGCCTTGTCGCCCGCCTCCTCGCGCCGGAGCGTGAGCGCGAGGGTTTCGAGCATCACGCTCCGGGGAGGCAGGAGCCGCAGGAAGTCGGGAGCGCTCAACTCCCGCGCGGCGAGCAACCGCTCCACATCGGCGCGCACGGTCTCGCGCACGTCCTGGGCCGGGCCCACGAAGACGGTGTGATCCAACGCGGGGACGAAGACCCAGGTCTCGGCCGCGAGCGGGACGACGACCACGGCCAACTCGACGAGCGTGGAGGTGGCGAGCCGCTTGGGGAGATCCGCGCGCGCCGCCCGGATCTCCATCATCTCCAGCCGGATCCGCTCGGGAAAGGAGAACCGGGCGAGGTGCTCGGGCTCGATCCGGGAGAGGTGCTCCTCGAGGAACAGCCGCTGCTCCGAGAGGCACGCCTCGAGGGTGGACGCATGGCTCGTCAGGGCGGGCGCGGCCACGGGAAACACCTGGTAGTCGCCATTCCAGAGCTGTTGGCAGAGGAGCGGTGTGGTGAACTCGAGGGTCCCGGATGAGGCGTCGGAAGGGGCCATGCGCCACCCATCCTATGCCGAGCGCATGTCTCCATCAATCTCTATCTTCTCTGATGGCAATAATTGCCATGCCAGGACGCGACATGGATCGTGTTTGTGTTTTATTATCAAAAGCAATCCGTAAATAAAATGCACGCACCGTGTTTGCAATTAATTGCATGTTACTGACAATCACTCTCATCAAACACAAAAAAAGAGAAAGGCATACACAAAAACAATAACAATCGGATGTATGTCTATTTCTCCTGCTCACCAAGACGTTCTATGTGGGCATCGCTCTGAGACACCGTGCATTCGACAAGGGCCGCGGTTGCCCCCGCTGGCTCATGGTCCTACGGACGGAGCTTGTTGACGGTGAGACGGTGCCTGGCGAGCCACCGGTGGTATCTCCAGCCGACGGGCAGCCATCTTCTGAACCGGGCGAGTGGCTCGACCTGGAGCCGGTAGGAGGCATCTCCGAAGAAGCCGAACTCCACCCAGTCGGGTCCCACGGTCCGAATGGAGAGGATCCCGGGGGCGTAGGGCATCCCGGCCGAGACGGAGTCCAGGAGCTGGCCCTCGCGCCCCACCAGGTACACGGAGAGCAGCTCCTCGAAGGGACAGTCCTGGGTCAACCATACGAGGCAGGAGCCGTCCTCCAGCTCGAGCTGCTCTTCCAGCAGCAGACCCTCGACGGTGAAGCCGAGTGCTTTCCCGTCACGGACCAGCCGAGAGGTGCCTCGCTCGGAGTCCAACCCGGCGAGCGAGAACCGCCGCACTTCACGCATGAGTTCACCCCTCTATGTGAGGAACTCTACGAGAAGGAGCCAGGGCGGAGTAGTTTCACCGCCTCCCTGAAGGTAGGAGCCTGACCGTGGACGAGACCGAACCGTCCCCCTTGCCGTTCCCCACGAGCCTCTGCCACCGCTGCGCGGCGCCCCCGAAGTACGTGCGGACGAAGACGTCCACCTTCATCCTCTGCCCCCTGTTGCCGGGCAAGTACCCGCCCCAGCCCGTGCTGCGCTGTCCCCTCTTCAGACCGCGAGGAACACACGAATGACTTCGGAATGGGATGTGCGGACCCGGCTCGTGCGGGCCGACGAGGCCGACGAGGAAGGCGCGCCGCTCAACACCCCCCTGGTGCTCTCCACCACCTTCCGTGCCCATCCGGAGGGCGTGGGTTTCTCCGCCGTGGACATGGGGGAGCAGTCGCCCTTCTTCTACGCCCGGTGGTCGACCCCCACCGTGCGGACCCTGGAGCGGCGGCTGGCCGACCTCGAGGGCGGCGAGGACGCGCTGTGCTTCGCCAGTGGGATGGCGGCCATCACCGGGCTGCTGCTGCACCTGCTTGGGCCCGGCACCCACCTGGTCATCAGTGACGTCTGCTACGCGGGCACGGCCGAGTTCGTCCGCGGGACGCTGCGGCGCTACGGCGTGGACGTCACCCCCGTGGACACCTCGGACCTCGAGCAGGTGCGCGCCGCGCTGCGCCCCAATACCCGGCTTGTCTACCTGGAGTCACCGTGCAACCCCGTGCTCAAGCTGACGGACATCGAGGCGGTGGCCACGCTCGCGCACGGCGTCGGAGCCCGGGTCGCCGTCGACGCGACCCTCGCGACGCCCATCGGCCTGCAACCCCTGGCGCTCGGGGCCGACTTCGTCCTGCATTCCTTGACCAAGTACATCGGCGGCCACGGTGACGTGCTGGGCGGGGTCGTCGTCGGCGGGCGGGCCGAGCTGGCCGCGCTCCGCCAGGACTCACTCATCCACCTGGGCGCCGTGCTCAATCCCTTTCCCGCGTGGTTGCTCTTGCGCAGCCTGGCCACCCTGCCCCAGCGCATGGCGGCCCACGAGGCCACGGCCCGCGAGGTGGCCGCCTTCCTGGAGAACCACCCCCGCGTGCACCACGTCCTCTACCCGGGGCGCGACTCCCATCCCCAGGCCGCCCTCGCCCGCCGGCAGTTGCGCAACACCTCCGGCATGATTGCCTTTCAAGCGGAGGACGCCCCGGCGGTGGCGCGCCGTCTCGCCGAGCGGTTGAAGGTCGTCCACTACGCCGTCTCGCTCGGCAAGCCCCACAGCCTCGTCTTCTACCTGCCCACGGACGAGCTGCAGCGCACCTCGTTCCAGCTCTCCCCGGCGCTGCTGGCGCGCTACCGTGCCTGGGCGGGCGACGGCATCTTCCGCCTGTCGATCGGCCTGGAGGCCCCGGCGGACATCATCCGGGATCTCGATCAGGCCCTGGCCCCGTGAGCCACGCATTCAGACGGGACACATAGAAGAGTTGTGACGCCCATGCCGAACGACACTCCCTCGCCTTGCATGCTCGTGGAGGACTTCCTCTGGCCCCTGCTCATCGTCCAGCCACGAGGCGCGGTCCCGCTCGCGCACTTCGAGGAGTATCTCGTGCGGCGGCTCACCTACCTGCGGCGACAGGAGAAGCACGTCGTCCTCTTCGACATGCGGCACGCGCCCATGCTCCCCTCCGAGATCCGCCAGCGTCAGTCCGAGTGGCTCAAGCAGCACGCGGCCCTGGTCGAGGCCCAGGTGCTCGGTCATGCCCTGGTCGTCACCTCCCCCTTCTTGCGGTTGATGCTCTCCACCTTCCACAAGATCCGGCCGCGCAACAGCCGCCATCTCGTCACTCCCCATCTGAATGACGCGGCGCGCTGGTGCCTCAACGTGCTCGAGGAGAGCGGCAGCAACCCTCCCACCCAGCGCATCGAGGCTCACTTCGGCCTGAAGCCCCACTGAACACGGTGCGGGCGCCAGGTGTGTTGGCGTACCTGATGGCACCTAACGGGGCGCGCGCCCTTCTGGCGCACCTGGGACTGGCCACTCAGTCCACGAAGCAGCCCGCCAGCCTCGGGTCCGTGCGCAGGAGGGCATCGACCTCCGGCGCGCAGTCACGTGAGGAGAGCACCGTGTAGAAGTCCTCCTTCAGCGAGGGCGCGAGGCGCACCGCCGCGAGCCACTCCCGGCGGGAGAAGGGGTCCGCGGTGATGCCCCGCCAGAAGCCGGTGGCGTCCAGCACGGAGGCCACCCGCTCCGTGCCCTGGCCCTGCAGCCGGCTGATGACATACGTCGCCACCCCCACCTGCAGCCCATGGAGACGGGGGCGCGCGGCCAGCGCATCCAGCGCGTGGGACAGCAGGTGCTCGCTGCCGCTCGCCGGGCGTGACGAGCCGCTCACCTCCATGGCAATCCCATTCAGCATGAGCGACATGGCCAGGAGGCGGACACCCTCCAGGTCCCTCACCGGCCGCGCCATGAACTGAAAGACGGTCGCGTCCGAGAGCAACGCCGCGAAGTCGTTCACGGGCGTGCCTCGGGCATGGAAGGCCAGCTTCCAGTCGGCGATGGCCGTCACCTTCGCGACGAGGTCACCAATGCCAGACCACCAGAGCGTGTCCGGTGCATGGAGGCAGACGTCCGTGTCGACGACGACGCCGGTGGGCATCGCCGCGCGCAGCGAGCGGCGTCGTCCCCCTTGGGTGAGGCTCGACTGTGGGCTGCAGAAGCCATCATTGGACAGGGACGTGGGTACGGCCAGGTACGGCAGGCCCGCGAGGAAGGCCACGTACTTGGCGACGTCCAGCGCCCGCCCGCCGCCAAATCCGAGAACGGCCTCACAGCCCGCGGGCAGGCAGGTGAAGAGCGCGCTGGCGTGCTCGAAGCTCGCCTCGGTCACCTCCGCCCGCCCCACGACGGTGATTCCCTCCCGTGTGAGGCTCGCCTCCAGACGCTGGCCCGGCCCGGGCAGCAGTCCGGTGCTCACCAGCAGGAAGATGCGCCGGTGCCCGGCACGTGACAGGTAGACGCCAACCCGGTCCAGCGCGCCGGGTTTGATGCGCACGAGACCAGGAATGAGGAGCGGCTGCGTACGTGGAGGCATGGTGGCTCACAAGATGGCACCGCGATGCGTGCTGGGCCACTTCGGGCTACGCGCACCCCACCCGCTCCAGGGGCCCCATGCGTCCTATACGTCGTGCGGCGCTCCTGTATGCTCTCGTCAACCATCGGTTACTGGTGACGAGGCCGGTCGTCGCCCGACGGCGACCAGGAATCCGGCCCCGTGGCAGCGCACCCCTCACCCCACGAGAGCCATGAAGATCAAGAACATCGGCGTCGCTGTCGGCGCCTCTCTGCTCATGTTCGCCCTGGTCACCGAGCCCCAGCTGCTCGGCGTGCCCACCGCCGACGCGCGCGGCACGTACTTCCATACCGAGATCCATCCTCCGCACTGGCTGCCATGGACCACCGATGGCGCGCCCGCGATCGAGAGCGGTCCTGCCTTCCTGACGCACGGCCTGCGCTGCAGCGGCCGCTACTGCGACAGCGTGAGCCTGCTCAACGTGGAGTCCGGATACACGCAGACGAACAGCTGGTGGACGGACTCCTTCTCCGAAGAGGGCGCGCACGAGCAGGTGTGCGGCGACAACGGCTTCGTGACGGGCCTGGGCTGTTCCGGTGACTACTGCGACAGCATCGCCCTGCGGTGCTCGCAGATCGACAACGGCGGCGTGCGCTCGAACTGCTACTGGACGGAGTCCATCTCGGAAGAGAGCGGCGGGAAGTTCGTGGCCCCGGAGTCCATGTACCTCGCGGGTGTCCGATGCTGGGATCGCTACTGTGACAACAAGCAGCTCTATCTCTGCCAGGCGGACAACGGCGGGCCGTCTTTCGATTTGAGCGCGATGGCGGCCAAATACGCGCCTCGCCTGCGCTTCGACCAGGAGACCACCACGGGCTCCGGCGAGCAGAGCAAGTGCTTCCCGAGCGACGCGGCCACGTACTTCGAGCAACGCGCGCGAGGCGCATCCCCCGTTTCGCTCTGCAACAAGGACTATTCGACGATTCAGAACAACCGGGTCCCGGCGTACTACACCGCCACCCAGGTCGGGACGAACACGGTGCTCATCCGCTATTGGTACTTCTATGCGTGGCAGAGCACGTGCTTCGTCAGCTCGGGCTCGCACGCCGCGGATTGGGAGTCGGTGGCGGTCCTGGTCGTCGATGGGCGGTTGAGCCGGGTCGCGTTCTACCAGCACGGCGGGTGGTACAGCCGGGAAGCCGGTTCGTTCGAGACCGTGGAGGGCACGCATCCCATCGGCTACGTCGGGAAGAACGCCCACGGCACCTACCACGACTCCGGGGGCTCGGGCGGCTGCCTCTACTTCGAGGACTTTCGCAATCCCGGCGGCAACGACTACCACATGGATACCTGGAACAACCTCGTGCCCCTCACCCGGGGCGGCAACTCGCCCGCGTGGATGAACTGCACGGGCTCGGGTTGCTTCGATGGCATCGGTCATCCGATCGAACAGACGGGAGACCTGCGCTCGATGCGTGGCTGCGCGAAGGACGGCTGCGGTCGGTCTTCCCTCGGTGAGAACATGCCCTTCCAGAACGACCCGGCGGGCACGGACCATACGGCCCTCTACCTCCAGCACAGTGGCAAGGTGATCGATGTCCCTGGGGCGAGCACCAGCGATGGGGTGGCGCTCACCCAGTTCTCCAACTGGGGCGTGGACAACCAGCGCTGGCTGCTCGAGTCGACGGGAGACGGCTTCTTCACGTTGCGCGCACGCCACAGCGGCAAGTGCATGGACGTGGCCGGAGCTTCCATGACGGCCGGCACGAACGTCGTCCAGCACACCTGCAACGGCGGCGACAACCAGCGCTTCCGCCTGCTCCCGTACGGCAACGGTTACTTCGCGATCCAGGCGAAGCACAGCAACCAATGCCTGGACATCGCGGGCGGCTCCATGGACGACGGCGGGTCGCTGATCCAGTGGCCGTGCGGCTGGACGACGAACGAGAGCTTCCGCTTCGCGCCGTGACACGGCCCTGGGCCTCCGCGGTCACTGGGGCACGCGGAGCCCCACGAGCCCATCGATCGCCGCGCGCGAGACCTCGTTCGGAAGCGCGGGCAGCAGGGCGCGGGCCGCGCCGGGGAGGTTGCCCGGGTGGAGGATCATCACCTGCACGACCCGCGACTGCTCGTCGAGGAGGATGGCGAAGTAGCGGTCGTCGAGCGGCCGGCGCCACACCGGCGCATAGGCGCTCGCGCGGTTGTCCGCGTCGATCACCGCGCCACGCTCCATGGCCTTGAGCGCCCGCGCGTCGAGGAGATCGGAGCCGGGATCGAACTGGCCGATGCCACAGCCAGCGATGCCGCACACGGACCCGCCGAGGCTGCCGACCTGGAACGACCTGAGCCCCGTGCTGATGATGTCGCGGTTGCCCCACTGGCTGCCCGACGACTCCGCCACGACCTCGAACACGTTGATCTGGCCGCACCCGTCGCCCACGGCCCCGTTCGTGTTCGCGAAGCAGTGACACGGGTGATAGCCCGACCACCCGTCGCGGTTGAGCTCCGAGGGGCTGAAGCCGATCCACGGCGCGTCCTGCTGGCGCTCGTCCTCTCCGGGCTTGATGCAGCTCAGCGGCTTGAGCGTCGGATCATCCGCGTAGGGCATGGAGGCGAGCAGCACCACGAGCTTGGAACCCGGCCAACCGTCGTAGTCCAGCGCCGAGCCGGGGCAGTACGGATTGCTTCCCGGACCGCAGGGGAACTTGCGGTCCTGCATGGCGTAGAACGCGCAGTTGTTCCCGAGGTCACCCGTGAACGGCGTCTTGTCTCCGGGCCCGGAGATGTGGAGGTTCTGGAACGTGGTCGGCGCCCGCCGGTCCCAGAACGACTTGATGGCCCATGCGCCCGTGGGCTCCGCGACCGGCTGGTAGACGGCGAACTGCTTGACGCGCATCGGCCCTTCGAGGACCAGCGTCATCTGCTCGTTGTACGGGGACAGGCGGTTGCTCGTTACCTGGTGCCTGGTGCGGCAGCAGTACTCCTTACCTCCCCAGGGGTAGCTGATCCATCGCGCCTCGACGTCGCAGCGCGGGTCGCCCTCGCTCGCCTCGATCCGGCGGCCCCAGTAGCCCGTGGCGCCGATATTGGTGAAGGTCATCGTGCCGCCCCGGGTCGCGGGCCCCGTGTTCGACGGCGTGGGGGGCTCGTGCGTGGGAACGGCGGGTTCGCCGCCCGGCTTGGAGGGGGCAGCGCCGTCGGCCTTCGGGTCGGCGCTGCACGCCACGCCTGCGATCCCCAGGATGGCCGCGGTGATGAGGAATCGGAGGCGCCGGCCACTCCCACCAAGCCTGCTGTCTGTGACTACGTTCATCTGTGTTGACTTATCATCGGCAATCGACTGGATCAAACGAGATCAGGCGTCACGAACAGGTCAGCTCCTTGATGATCTCGTTCAATCCCAGGCTGATCTCAGTAGGGCCGCAGGTGGAATCGCTGGCAGGTGTTGTCCAGCCAGCTGTACTGCTGGACCGTGCCCCCTTCGGCCAAGGAGCAGCCGGACACCTCGAGGGCCTTGCCGCTGTGCCGGGCGATGAGCCGGGCGGTGCCATCCGCCAGCGGCTCGATGCGCCACTGGGAGTGGGTGCCCGAGCAGGAGCCCGTGACGGTGCGGGCGGAGTTGGCGGTGGAAGCCCCCTCGATGAGGAGACAGCTTCCGGCATTGGAGACTGGCGAGAGCTGGAAGTACCCATCTCCGGTGGGGGTGAAATTCCACCGCTGACAGTTGTTCCCCAGCCAGCTCCACTGGTTCACGCGGGTGCCGTCCGCGGTGCCGCAGTTGGCCACGTCCAGCACCTTGCCACTCGAGACGTTGACGATCGCCACCGGCCCCACCGGCTGGAGCTGCCACTCCTGACAGGTGTTGCCCAACCCGGACCACAGGTTCACGGCCGACCCGT
Source organism: Cystobacter fuscus DSM 2262 (assembly GCF_000335475.2). Taxonomy (NCBI): domain Bacteria; kingdom Pseudomonadati; phylum Myxococcota; class Myxococcia; order Myxococcales; family Archangiaceae; genus Cystobacter; species Cystobacter fuscus. The sequence goes on from NZ_ANAH02000067.1 coordinate 36,060, forward strand.
CCGCGCTCGCGCAGTTGGCCACGTCCAGCACCTTGCCGCTGTTGCGGTTCTGCAGACGGAACCACCCCTCCGAGGTGGCCACGGGCATCCACTGCTGGCACGCATTGCCCAACCACGACCACTGGCCCACGCGGGTGCCGTCCGCGGTGCCGCAGTTGACGGCGTCCAGGGACTTGCCGGTGCTGCTGTTCACCAACCGGTAGTACCCGTCCGCGGTCGGATCGAGCACCCAACCGGTAGCCGCACTGGAGCAGGAGGCCAGGACCGCGCTCGCCCCATCGCCGCTCGCGCCCCCGCTGACCCCCATGCACTTGTTCGCCGACCGGCTCACCAGCTTGTAGGCGGCGCCGCGCACGGCGGTGGTGATGGGCGAGCGCTCCCCGGAGGGAACCGCGAGCGACGTGCCGAGGGGGACGGGAGTGCCGAAAGAGGGCGTGCCATCCGAGTTCCAGGTGAAGGCCTGCGCACGGGTCGAGCGCGTCCGCGAGCAGCCCTGATTGGCGGCGCTGTTGGCGTGGTAGACGATCCAGCTTTGCGTGCCATCCGGCGAGGTGAAGAAGCCGTTGTGACCCGGCCCGTAGACCCCATTGGCGTCGGAGCGCTGGAACACGGGGTTGGCGGACTTCTTCCAGGAGGAGAGGCTCAGCGGATCGCTCCCGGTGAGCGTCAACATTCCGAGCTTGTAGTCCGGGGTCCCGCAGAAGCTGGCCGAGTAGATGAGGAAGGTCTTGCCGCCGCGCTGCAGGACCACGGGTCCCTCGTTGACGGGGGCACCCTGCGTCTCCCAGCTGTACGTGGGATTGGAGAGCAACACCTTCGTACCGCTCGTGGTCCAGGGGTTGCTCATCTTGGCGATCCACATGTTCTGGTTGCTGCCCTCGAACGCCGAGGAGAGCAGGTACAGCGAGCCGTTGACCTGGAGATAGGAGCCATCGATGTTCCAGCCGGTGCCCTGGGGCTCGCTCTTGAAGGCATAGGGCCCCATGGGATCGTCTCCCGCGCTCTCGAGCACCACCAGGTGCTGGTTATCGAAGTTCCCCCCCGTGCCGGCCGTGAACATGAAGTACCAGCGGTACCCATTGGGGCCATTGAGCCGATGGAACTCGGGAGCCCAGAAGTTACAGCACCGGCTGGCCGTGGTGTCCGACCAGATCACCACCGGCGTCGCGGTACTCAGCCCCGCCAGGGTCGGCGATTTGCGCATCATCATCTGCGAGGACCAGGTCGTCGTCGCCAGGTAGTAGTTGCCGTTGTAGTACTGCAGCCAGGGGTCCGCTCCATCCCCCAGCAAGGGGTTGCGGAAGGTGGTCTCACCGACCGCTCGCGCGGGGGTAGCGGGGAGAACCAGAACGGCCAGGCCAAGCAGCAACGCGGTGAACGCCCGGGAGTGTGCCATGTCTCACTTTCGATCAGGGGATGCGGACACCTGCGCGCGAAGCCGGTCTGACCATCACCGGGGCACGAGGCCCTGGATGGCCATGCCAGCAAAAGGAGCAGCCTGTCCGGTGCGGGAACGGGAGATGTGAACGCTCACATCTCTTCGGCCGAAGCTGCGCTCATCCACGAACATTGTCAACCACATCTCAGACGGCGCGGTGCATCATGGATTCCGGCACGGACTCGCGCCCAACACCCCCACGGCAGTGAGTGTTTGACACCGGACAGAGCCATGGAGGAGCGCCGTCCGCTCCGAGCGCAGGCGCCACGGGCGGAGGCCGAGCGGAAAATCACACCCCGCGTGAGCGGATGACTCGTGCCAGCCATTTCCTGACTCGTGCCAGCAGGGCCTCCGAAGCCATTCAATCCCTGACGGCGCGATGCATCATGGCCGAGGCGCGCCGGGTCCAGGGCAGCGCGTCATGAGACCGCCTCCCTGTTCCTTCGGGTTTGTCATTGCACGCGGGTTTCATCCGTTGGTACCTTCGCACCGCCGCAGGGATGTGAACGCTCACAATTCACCCCGGAGATTCGATGTTCAGCGCCCCCCCGCTCCCACGCCCTCCCCGCCTCGCCGCGCTGACCTCCATGCTGAGCGCCCTGTACCTCGTGCTCATGGCCCCGGGAGCGTGGGCCCAGACGACAGGCGCGTCCGCTTTCGCCATGGGCTACTTCACCGAGTCCCCCAATGGACTGGCCAGCGACTATGGCCTGCACCTCGCGGTGAGCGACGACGGACGTGAGTGGACGCCGCTCAACCAGAACGCGCCCGTGGTGACGCCGACCCTCGGCACCAAGGGCCTGCGCGACCCGTTCATCCTGCGCAAGCAGGACGGCACCTTCGTCGTCCTGGCCACGGACCTCTACGGGCTCGACTTCTCCAAGCAGAACCAGTTCATCCATGTCTGGGACTCCCGTGGCTTGACGTCCTTCGAGAACTACCGGCGGGTGAAGCTGCATGACTTGCCGACCCATTCGTGGGCGCCCGAGTCCTTCTGGGACGCCCAGCGCGGGCAGTACGCGGTCATCTACTCCGCCTTCAACGGCACGCGCGACGTCATCCTCGTCAACTACACGAGCGACTTCGTCACCTTCTCGGCGGCCCAGACGTACTTCGACCCGGGCTTCAACGTGCTCGACGCGACGATGCACTCCCACGGCGGCGTCAACTACCTGTATTTCAAGCGCACGAGCGACAGCCGCCTCATGGGGGCACGCTCCACGTCGCTGACGCCGGGCGCCTTCAACGCGTCCATCTACACGCGGGCCTTCGATGGGCTCGGTGCCACCGAGGCCCCCATCGTCGTCAAGTCGCTCGACCGCGACGAGTGGACGATGTGGGGGGACATCTACACGCCGGTCAACGGCCGCTTCTTCGCCTGGCGCTCGGGGAACATCACCCAGGACGCCTGGGAGCCACTGAGCCAGCGCCTGTACACGCAGCCCATCAACTCCAAGCACGCCACCATCGTGGCCCTCACCTCGGCGGAGAAGTCCGCGCTGCTCAGCCGCTACGGCACGCCGGCGTGGATCCGCCTCAAGTCGTACAACTACCCCGACCGCTACGTGCGCCACGCCAACTACGAGGGCCGTGTGGACCCCTACCCCATGGACCCCTATACGGACTCGCAGTTCCGCCTGGTGGGCGGGCTCGCCAGCTCGAGCGGCGTGTCGCTGCAGTCGGTGACCGATCCGGGCCTCTACCTGCGCCACTCGGGCTTCGAGGTGCGCCTGGAGCGCGATGACGGCTCGGCCGGCTTCGCCGCGGACGCGACCTTCACGCGCACGGCCGGCCTGGCCAATGCCTCCTGGACGACGCTGCGGTCCTGGAACTACTCGGATCGGGTCCTGCGCCACCAGGGCTTCCGCTTGCGCATCGATCCCATCAACGCCTCCTCGCCGCTGACCGACCGGGAGGATGCGACCTTCGCCCTGACCCGCTGAGTGACAACCCCTCCCATGCACCTCGGTGCACGACCCCCAACGCAGGTGAGAGAAACGACATGAAATCAATTGGCTCCATGGTGGTGGCAATCGCGCTGGGTGCGCTCGCGCTCATGGCTGGCGCGTGCACCCAGGACAAGGCGACCATCGGCGTCTCGATGCCCACCAAGTCCTCGGCCCGCTGGATCGACGATGGCAACAACATGGTCAAGGCCCTCCAGGCGAAGGGCTACAAGGTCGATCTGCAATACGCGGAGGACGACATCCCGAATCAGCTCGCCCAGATCGAGAACATGCTCACCAAGGGCGCCAAGGTGCTGGTGATCGCCGCCATCGACGGCACCACCCTGTCCAACGTGCTGCAGCAGGCGGCCGATCAGGGCATCAAGGTCATCGCCTATGATCGCTTGATTCGCGACTCGAAGAACGTCGACTACTACGCCACCTTCGACAACTTCCAGGTGGGGGTGCTCCAGGGCGGCTACATCGAAAAGGCGCTCGGCCTGAAGGAGGGCAAGGGCCCCTTCAACATCGAGCTCTTCGGCGGCTCGCCCGACGACAACAACGCGTTCTTCTTCTACAACGGCGCCATGTCCGTGCTCAAACCGTACCTCGAGAGCGGCAAGCTCGTGGTGCGCTCGGGGCAGGTGGGAATGGACAAGGTCTCGACCCTGCGCTGGGACGGTGCCGTCGCCCAGGCCCGCATGGACAACCTGCTGAGTGCCTACTACGCCGACAAGCGCGTGGACGCCGTCCTCTCCCCTTATGATGGCCTGAGCATCGGCATCCTCTCCTCGCTCAAGGGCGTTGGCTATGGAACCCCGACGCAGCCCATGCCCATCGTGACGGGCCAGGACGCGGAGGTGCCCTCCGTGAAGTCCATCCTCGCCAAGGAGCAGACGTCCACGGTGTTCAAGGACACCCGCGAGCTCGCCCGGGTCACGGCCAACATGGTGGATGCCGTCCTCACCGGGAAGACGGTCGAGGTGAACGACACCCAGACCTACAACAACGGGGCGAAGATCGTGCCCTCCTACCTGCTCAAGCCCGTGAGCATCGACGCCACCAACTGGAAGCAGGTCCTCGTCGACAGCGGCTACTACAAGGACAACCAACTCAAGTAGGTTCCACGGCAAGACATGTCAACGCTCGCGGCCTCCGGGCCGTGAACCGTCTGCTCGCCCGCGGTGGCGAGGAGCCGAGCGTCGACGCATGGCTCCCCCACCCGACGAGTTGGAGAAAGCACATGGCAACATCCGCATCCCGTTCCAGTGCAGTCGGACTGGGTCTGACTTTCGCCCTGTTCGGCCTCACGCACGTGGGCTGCCAGCGTGCCACGACCGTGAAGGAAGAACCCGTCGCGCCGGGACCGGTCGCCGCGGAGTCCGTGGCCCCGGAACCGGTCGTGTCGGCTCTTGCCGGACCGTTGAACCGGGATGCGATCCTGGCGGCGCAGCGTCTCGACGAGCCCCAGTGGTACAAGGACAACATCCCCTTCCTGGACACGCCGGACGACAAGCTCGACGAGGTCTATTACTACCGATGGAGCACCTACAAGCGGGCGCTGCGCTACACCGTGCCCGGCACGGGCTATGTCTCCACGGAGTATGACGTCCCGATCGGCTACGCCGGCAACCCCTACACGGCTCTTCCAGATGCGGCCGGCTACCACATCCAGGATGGACGGTGGCTCGCCAATCCGGACTACGCCGGGGACTACCTGGACTTCTGGCTGCGCGGTGCCGGCTACACCGGGACCTTGAACTTCTCCGAGTGGATCATCGATGCCGCCTATCAACGGGCGCTGGTGACCGGAGATCAGCGGGATCTGATCTCCCGCCTCCCGGAGCTCATCGGGCTGTACCAGCGCTGGAATGCCCGACTCGTCGACAACTTCCCCCTCAACGGTGGAGCGTCGAACGCGAAGCTGTACTGGCAATCGCCGCTGTCGGACGCGACGGAGTACACCGAGACGTCCATGAAGAGCAGCAATTGGTTCGGCGGCGGTGCCGGCTACCGCCCGACCATCAATGCCTACATGTACGCCGCTGCCACCGCGATCAGCAAGCTCGCCCGCACCGCCGGAGACACCGCGACCGCCGACGATTACGCGTCCAGGGCCGCGTCCATCAAGGACGGCGTGCAGAAGGCCCTGTGGGATCCCCAGCGCTCCTTCTTCTTCCAGGTGTACACCACCTACGACGACTCCAATGGGGCCTTGAAAGGCACGCGGACCACCTGGCGCGAGCTGATGGGGTACGCGCCCTGGGCCTACAACCTTCCGGACGCGCAGTATTCGTCCGCCTGGCAGTTCCTGACCCATCCCGACGGCTTTGGCGCCGCCTACGGCCCCACCACGCTCGAGCGCATGCACCCGCTCGAGGCCGAGCAGGCCATCATCGCCAACGCCACCCGGTGGACCTCGGGCTCTGCCTCCAACGGCTCGTACATCGGCCAGATCGACCTGGCCACCAGCAGCGTCACCTTCACGGTCGACGCACCGGGCGACGGCACGTACCCGGTGAAGGTGTTCTACGCCAACGCGACGGGAGCCAGCAGCACGCATCAGTTGTTCGTCAACGGCGCGTCGACGCCGCAGACCGTCACCTACCCGGCGACCTCTGCCTGGGGCCAGTTCTCCGCTCAGCAATTCGTGACGGTGCAGGTCGCGATGCGTGCCGGGTCCAACGCCTTGAAGTTCCAGAAGGGCACCGGCTACGCCGAGCTGGACAAGATCTCCGCCAATCCCTACTTCAACTACCAGGCCCTCCCGTCCCAGCCCAATCGCGAGGACTGGAACTGCTGCCATTGGAACGGTCCGAGCTGGCCGTTCCAGACCAGCCAGGTGCTCGCCGGTCTGGCCAATCTGCTCCAGAACTACCCGGCCCAGTCCTACATCACGGCAGCGGACTACCGGGAGATGCTCAGCGACTTCACGGCGCTGCAGTACAAGGAGGGCAAGCCCTACGTGGCCGAGGCGGCCAACGGCGACACCGGCCAGTGGATCTACGACGGCTTCAACTTCAGCGAGCACTACAACCACTCCTCCTACATCGATCTGGTGCTCACCGGCCTGCTGGGAATCAAGCCCCAGGCCAATGACACCCTGGTGCTCAAGCCGCTGGTGTCACCGTCCTGGGATTACTTCGCGGTCCAGGATCTGCCCTATCACGGCCACAAGCTCACCCTCGTGTTCGACCGGTACGGCACCCGCTACGGCCAGGGCTCGGGTCTCCGGGTCATCCAGGATGGCCAGTTGATCCACAGCGCGGCCACGTTGGGAGAGACGACCCTCAAGGTCGCCCCGACGGTGCTGCCGGCGGCCAGGCAGCGGATGATGAACGTGGCCGCCAATCCGCTGACCATGGAGCAGGATTGGCTCAACCGAGCGATCACCCAGCCCTACCCGCGCGCGTTCGCCTCGTACACCAACCCGGTGTCCAACGGGCCGCGATGCCACAGCGGACAGACGTGCCGGCCGACCACCTATGATCAGCCGATGCGGGCCACCGACGGGTGGATCCGGTATGACACCATCCCGGACAACCGGTGGACCAACCTGGGCTCCCCGAATGCCACCGACCACCTCGGCGTGGACTTCGGTGCGGTGCGGCCCCTCCAGCAGGTGAGCCTCTACCTCTACGATGACCGTGATCGAATCCGTGCGCCGGCCGCGTATGACGTCCAGTACCTGGATGGACAGACGTGGAGGAGCATTCCCAACCAGGTCAAGACGCCGGCCACACCGGTGGGCAATGACCTCAACACGGTGACCTTCCCGGTCCTCTCGACGTCTCAGTTGCGCGTCGTCTTCACGCCCCAGGGCGGGAAGTTCGTGGGTGTCACCGAGTTGCAGTCGTGGTACCCCCAGCCGCCGCCCGTGCGGCTCGTCAACAAGAACAGCGGCCTGGAGCTGTCGGTGACGGGAGACTCCATGGCCTTTGGCGCCGAGGTGTCGCAACAGGCCGCCACCGGGACGCGCTCCCACCAGTGGAACGTGGTCCCGGCGGAGAACGGGTTCTCCAAGCTCATCAACGTCCAGAGCGGACAGGTGCTGGGCATCCGCGACGCATCCACGGCCGCGGGCGCCCTCGCACTGCAGTGGGGCGACACCCTGACCCGGGATCACCTGTGGTCCATCGTGGACATGGGCAATGGCTACTCCAAGCTCGTGAACGCCCACAGCGGGATGGTGCTGGGCATCCGGGACGCGTCCCGGTCCGTGGGGGCCCCCGCGCTGCAATGGCACGACACCGGCACCGACGATCATCGGTGGCGCATCGAGACCGCCGCTCCCTCGTCCGCGGCCCCGTGAGGCCCCGGACGGCTGACATGACGGGCCCCGTGCACCAGACGCACGGGGCCTTCCCTCTCACCAGGACTTCTTCATGACCGCTGTGCTCGAAATGCGGGGAATCACCAAGACGTTTCCCGGCGTGCGTGCGCTCCACGACGTCCACCTCACGGTCCAGGCCGGCGAAATCCATGCGTTGATCGGCGAGAACGGCGCGGGCAAGTCCACCCTCATGAAGGTGCTGAGCGGCGTCCATCCGCATGGCACCTATTCGGGGGAGCTCTACTTCGAGGGCGAGGAGCGGCGCTTCTCGGACATCTCGGACAGCGAGAAGCTCGGCATCATCATCATCCACCAGGAGCTCGCCCTCGTCCCCCTGCTGTCGATCGCCGAGAACATCTTCCTCGGCAACGAACAGGCGGAGCACGGCGTCATCGACTGGTCCGTGACCCACGCGCGCACCCGGCAACTGCTCGATCGGGTCGGACTCCAGGAGTCCCCCGACACGCTCGTGACCGAGCTCGGCGTGGGCAAGCAGCAGCTCGTGGAGATCGCCAAGGCCCTGGCCAAGGAGGTCAAGCTGCTCATCCTCGATGAGCCGACCGCGAGTCTGAATGAAAGCGACAGCAGCGCGCTGCTCGACCTGCTGCTGCGGTTCAAGGAGCGGGGCATCACCTCCATCCTCATCTCCCACAAGTTGAACGAAATCACCCGGGTCGCGGACTCGATCACGGTGCTGCGCGATGGAGCGACCATCGAAACCCTGGACTGCCGCCGCGCGCCGGTCAGCGAGGACCGGATCATCCAGGGCATGGTCGGCCGGGGCATGGCGGACCGTTATCCCAAGCGCGACCGCGCCCCGGGCGAGGTGCTCCTCGAGGTGGAGGGCTGGACGGCCCATCACCCGGTCCATCCCGCGCGGCGGGTCGTCAAGGACGTCTCCCTGACGCTGCGCCGCGGGGAGATTCTTGGAATCGCCGGTCTGATGGGCGCGGGCCGGACCGAGTTCGCGATGAGTCTGTTCGGCCGCACCTACGGCCGTGACATCAGCGGACGCGTGCGCGTCGAGGGCCGGGAGGTCGACGTCAGCACGGTGGAGAAGGCCATCCGCCAGGGAATCGCCTACGTGACCGAGGACCGGAAGACCTATGGTCTGATCCTCTCCGAGGACATCCGCAAGAACGTGACGCTCGCCCATCTGGACGGGGTGTCGCGCTTCCAGGTCATCGACGAGGTGCGGGAGCTCGCGGTCGCGAACGAGTACCGGGATCGGCTGCGGATCCGCTCCTCGAGCATCTATCAGGAGACCTTGAACCTCTCGGGCGGCAATCAGCAGAAGGTGGTGCTCAGCCGCTGGCTCTTCGCCAATCCCAAGGTGTTGATCCTCGACGAGCCCACCCGAGGCATCGACGTGGGGGCCAAGTATGAGATCTACACGATCATCAACGAGCTCGCCCGGACGGGCAAGGGCGTGCTGATGATCTCCTCCGAGATGCCGGAGCTGCTCGGCATGTGCGACCGGATCCTCGTGATGAGCGAAGGCGCGCTCGTGGCGGAGCTCACGGCCGAGCAGGCGTCACAAGAGAAGATCATGCAGGCCATCATGCGCAAGGGAGCACACTGACGATGGATACCGGGCTGACCCAAGAATCCCAAGCGTTGCGGACCGCCCCGCGTTCGCTTCCCTCCGTGGGGAGCTTCCTCAAGGCGCATTTCCGTGACTACGGCATGCTGCTGGCGCTGCTGGCGATCATGCTGTTCTTCCAGGTGTCCACCGGGGGAACGCTCCTCAAACCGCTCAACCTGACGAATCTGGTATTGCAGAACAGCTACATCGTCATCATGGCGCTGGGCATGCTGCTCGTGATCGTCTCCGGGCACATCGACCTCTCCGTCGGCTCGGTGGTCGGATTCGTCGGGGGCCTCGCGGCGGTGCTGATGGTCGAGTACGGCCTGCCCTTCTTGCCGACGATGGGACTCTGTCTGGCGGTGGGCGGGCTCATCGGTGGGGTCCAGGGGTACTGGGTCGCCTACATGCGCGTGCCTTCGTTCATCGTGACGCTCGCGGGCATGCTCGTCTTCCGGGGGCTGCAGCTCGCGCTGCTCGGGGGCCGGTCCGTCGGTCCCTTCTCCGCCGGGTTCCAGAAGCTGAGCTCTGGCTTCATCCCCGACGTGTTCGGTGGGGGGGCACTCAACGCCACGTGCCTGCTCCTGGGCGCCACGACCGTGGCCGCGAGCCTGTGGGGAGGCATTCGCCAGCGCCGCCAACAGCAACAACATGGACTCGAGACGACGCCCTTCGCCCTCTTCGCGTTCAAGAACGGGCTGCTCGCCGCGCTCGTCCTGTCCTTCTGCTATCTGCTCGCCACCTACCGCGGCATGCCGAACGTGCTCCTGATCATGTCCCTGCTGGTCGCCCTGTATGCCTTCGTGACGAACCGCACCGTGATGGGACGGCGCATCTACGCCCTCGGCGGCAACGAGAAGGCCGCGAAGCTCTCCGGCATCAAGACCGAACGGCTCACCCTGCTGGCCTTCGTCAACATGGGAGCGCTCGCGGCACTCGCCGGCCTCATCTTCGCGGCGCGCCTCAACACCGCGACCCCGAAGGCGGGCCTCGGCTTCGAGCTGGATGTGATCGCCGCCTGCTTCATCGGCGGGGCCTCGGCCGCTGGCGGCTTCGGCAAGGTCACGGGCGCGGTCATCGGCGCGTTGATCATGGGCGTGATGAACAACGGCATGTCGATCCTCGGCATCGGCATCGACTACCAGCAGATCATCAAGGGGCTCGTGCTCCTCGCCGCCGTGTCGGTCGATGTCTACAACCGCAAGAAGTAGAGGGCGTATGTCCACCTCGTCGGCTCTCCAGCAATTCCTCTCCCGCCTCGGCCCCGATGGAGTGCTCGCCTGCACGTGCGGCAGGCCCCACCGCGTCCAGGTGAAGCAGGTGATCATCGGGGAGGATGCGCTGCGGCAGTCCACCAGCCTCCTGCGGAGGCAGTGGGGGCAGAGCCCGACGATCTGGGTCCTGAGCGATGAACACACGGAAGCCGCCGCGGCGGAGCGCTGGAAGACGAGCGTCCACGCCGGAAGGCTCGTCTCGCGGATCCTTCCCGGAGTACCCCGGCCGGTGCCGACGCTGGCGCTGGCGCAGGAGCTCGCCGCCGAGGTGCGGGCCGCGTCGCCGGATCTCCTGGTCGGCGTGGGCAGCGGCGTCATCAGCGATCTGGTGAAGAAGGTGTCCCTGGACACCGGCCTGCCCAACTGGTGCATCGCGACCGCCCCCTCGGTGGATGCCTACAGCTCGACGACCGCGGCGCTCCGCCTCGAGGGGTACCATCAAGCCGTCCCCGCGCGGCCCTCCGAGGTCATCGTGGGGGACCTGGAGGTGCTCGCCCGCGCCCCTCGCCTGTTGTTCCTGGCGGGCCTGGGAGATCTGCTGGCCAAGTACCTGGCGCATCTGGACTGGCACCTCGCCCGGCTCGTGGCGCGGGAGGCCTTCTGTGCCCCCCTCGCCGGGCTGGCCCTCGACTCGGCCCGGGAAGCGTTGGCGGCCGCGCGGGCCTGGCAAACCCAGCCCCTCGAGGCGGTTCGCGCCCTCACCGAGGCGGCGCTCGCCTCGGGCTTCGCGATGCAGGCGGTGGGCAGTTCACGGCCAGCGGCCTCGGCCGAGCACACCATCGCGCATTTCTGGGAGATGGCGGGCGCGGTGGCCGAGGAGGAGAAGGATCTGCACGGACTGTTGGTCGGCGCCGCGTGCCGGCTCGTGCTGCCCGGCTACGTCGGCTGGTACCGCCAGCTCGGAAAGGTGGAGGTGGACGTGGAAGCCCGGCTCACCGCCCTGGAACAGGCACCGCCCTGGCACGAGCGCCTGGAGGCGGCGATGGTGCCCTTCCGTCACAAGATGGAAGGGGAGATGCGCGGCCGGACCTTCGACCGCCAGGCGCTGGCCCAGCGCCTCGATGCGTTCGCCAGGCAGAGGGATGTCCTCCAGGGCATGGCCGAGCCCCTGCTGAAGGAACTCGCCGACGCCATCGCGCTGCTGGAGCGCATCGGTTTTCCCTTCGCGCTGGAGGAGCTGGGAATCGACGCGCGCCACGGGATGCCCCCCGTCCGTCATGCCCGGCTGCTGCGCAACCGCTACACGACCTTCGATCTCGCGCACGAGCTGGGCCAGGAGGACGCGCTCCTCGGCCTGATCTCGCGCGGCGCGCTGGAATGACGGGCGGCGCACCGCCCGCCGCCGGCCTCAGCGCGCCTTCGCCGCGGCGGTGCTCTGGCGCAGGATGAGCTGGATGGGCACCAGGACATGCTCCTTGGTCTTCGCCGTGCCCTCGATCTGTTCGAGGAGCAGGTGGATGCAGCGCCGCCCCACCTCGGCGAAGTCCTGGCGCACCGTGGTGAGCGGGGGCGTGAAGTAGCCCGCCTCGGGGATGTCATCGAAGCCGACGATGCTGATCTGCCGGGGCTTCTCCCGGTTGACCTCGTGGAGCCGACGCAGCAGTCCCAGCGCCATTTGATCGTTGGCCACGAAGACCGCGGTCGCGTCGGGCTTCTCCAGCAACTGCCGGCCCAGCTCATAGCCGGAGTGGGCACTCCAGTCCCCCCGCAACAGGGCGGGAACGGGAGCTCCGGCCTGCTTGAGCGCCGCCTGCCACCCGGAGATGCGCTGCTCGGCCTCGATCCAATCCGCGGGCCCGGCGAGGTGCCAGACGGTCCGATGGCCGAGATCCAACAGGTGCTGCGTGGCGGCCTTCGCGCCGCCGATCTGATCCACGGCGACCACGGGCACCGCGTTCGTGGAGCCGGCACCGACCGCGACCATGGGAAGGTCCGGGGGCAACCGGCGCAGGGCCTCCAACGCGGTGATATGGGGCGCGATGACCACGACCCCGTCGACCGCCTGGTCCCGCAGGAGCTGCACCGCGTCGAGGACCGAGGTGCGGCTGCGCGAGCGCAGGCTGGTGATGCTGACCGCGTAGCCCGCGTTGTGCGCCGCCTCCTCGATGCCGAGCAGGGTCGACGCGGGACCGTAGTGCACGGTGTCCAGGCTGACGACCCCGATGACCCGTGAGCGCCCCGTGACCAGCGCCTGCGCCACCGAGTTGGGCCGGTAGTTGAGTTGCCGGATGGCCGCGAGAACGCGCTCGCGGGTTTCCCCCTTCACGTTCGGACTGTCGTGCAACACGCGCGAGACCGTCTGATGCGAGACCCGGGCCAGCTTCGCGACATCCGTCATGACGGCGGGCCCACGCCCACCCTTCCGAGTCTTACTTCCCTTCTGTGATCCACTGCTCATGCGCGACAGCCTATCTCCGTCCGGTCGTCCGCGCCCCTGAATGTGTCGACTCCCGGTCAGTTCCCGACTCGGCCCAGGCGGACTGGAACGTGTCATCCGCTGGCGCAACGCATCAAGTATTCCCTCCAGTGGCCATTGCTTGACGGCCTCCATGTTAACGTTCACAATTCTTGGCCATGGGATGTGCTCGCCGGGAAAGCCTGGTCACGTTCCCACCCCTCGAAATCCACTTGGAGGTCCCCATGAAGCGCGGGGCGTTTGTCATCGGGATTGATTTTGGAACGGACTCGGTCCGGGCGGTGATCGCAGACGCGGCGGATGGGGAGGTGGTGAGTGTCTCGGTTCAGCATTATCCGCGCTGGGCCCGGGGGCTCTATTGCGAGCCGAACGAGAACCGCTTCCGCCACCACCCCCTGGACTATCTGGAGACGATGCAGGCGGCGATCACGGAAGCGACCGCGCGGGCGGGACGAGAGGTCGCGTCCCGGGTGCGTGGCATCGCGGCCGACACCACCGGCTCGACGCCCATCCTCACGGACAAACGCGGCGTGCCCCTCGCGCTCACGCCCGGGTTTCGCGAGGACCCGGACGCCATGTTCCTCTTGTGGAAGGATCACACGGCGGTGGCGCAGGCGGAGCGCATCAACCAGACGGCGCGCACCTGGGGCGGGGCCGACTTCACGAAGTACGAGGGCGGCATCTACTCCAGCGAGTGGTTCTGGGCGAAGGTGTTGCACGTCGTGGAGACCAATCCCGCGGTGTCCCAGGCGGCGGTCAGCATCCTGGAGTTGTGTGATTGGATTCCCGCCGTCCTCACCGGGTGCGAGGACCTCGGCAAGCTCAAGCGCAGCCGCTGCGCCGCGGGGCACAAGGCGATGTGGCACGCCGAGTTCGGCGGCTACCCGGCGGATGAGTTCCTCGCCCGGCTCCATCCGCGCCTGGTCGAGTTCAAGGCCTCGCTCGGGCAGGAGACCTTCACCTCGGACATCCCCTTTGGCACGCTCTCCGCGGAGTGGGCGGTGAAGCTGGGCCTGCCGCATGACACCCTCGTCGCCGTGGGCGCCTTCGATGCGCACATGGGCGCGGTGGGCGGCAACATCAAGCCCCATCAACTCCTGAAGATCATGGGGACGAGCAGCCTGGACATGGTCGTGGCGCCCCGGACGCGGGGGCCGGAGCGGCTGGTGCCGGGCATCTGCGGCCAGGTCGACGGCTCCATCATCCCGGGGATGATGGGCTACGAGGCGGGACAGTCGGCCTTCGGCGATGTCTATGCCTGGTTCAAACGGCTGCTCAGCTGGCCCCTCGAGGCCCTGCTTCCCTCCCAGGGCGGAGCCGACCCGGAGGCCCGCCGCGTCATCGGCGACGCGCTCATGGATCGCATCCTTCCGGAGCTCGAGCGGGCCGCGAGGGAGCTTCCGCTCGAGGACGGCTCGCTCCTGGCGCTCGACTGGATGAACGGACGACGGACGCCCGACGCGAACCAACGCCTCAAGGGGGCCCTCACGGGCATCACCCTGGGCACGGACGCCCCGCGGCTCTACCGGGCCCTGGTGGAGGCGACGGCCTTCGGCTCGCGCGCCATCGTCGAGCGCTTCCGCGCGGAGGGGGTCCGGCTCGACAGTGCCATCGCCATTGGCGGCGTGGCGCGCAAGAGCCCCTTCATCATGCAGACCGTGGCGGACGTGATGAACATGGAGATCTCCGTCTGCGCGGGCGACCAGGCCGTGGCGGTGGGGGCGGCGATGTTCGCGGCGACCGCCGCGGGCCTCTACCCCCGGGTCGAGGCGGCGCAGGAGGCCATGTCCCCCGGCACCGAGCGGACGTACCGGCCCGACCCGGCACGCGCCCACCACTATGCATCGCTCTATCCGAAGTACCTCGAGCTGGGCGGCTTCGTGCAGAGGCAGCTGACCCGGCAGGACGAAGCCCACCCTTGAGCATGTCCGGTCCGGAGCCGGACCGGGACGAGAACCAGGAGCATGAGCATGATTGACTTGAAGACGCAGGAAGTGTGGTTCCTCACGGGCAGTCAGCACCTGTATGGCAACGAGGCCCTCGCGAAGGTCGCCGCCAACTCACGCCAGATCGCCGAGTACCTCGACTCTTGCGGCAAGCTGCCGGTCCGCGTGGTCTGCAAGCCCACGCTCACCGACGCCGAGGCCATCCAGAACGTCTGCCTGGAGGCCAACAACTCGCCGAACTGCGTGGGCGTCATCACCTGGATGCACACCTTCTCGCCGTCGAAGATGTGGGTCGCCGGGCTGTCGCGCCTCCAGAAGCCCCTGGCCCACCTGCATACCCAGACCGAGCGGGAGCTGCCCTGGGACAAGATCGACATGGAGTTCATGAACCTGAACCAGTCCGCCCATGGCGACCGTGAGTTCGGGTTCATCGGGGCCCGGCTGCGGCTGGAGCGGAAGATCATCGTCGGCTACTGGAAGGACGAGGATGTCCTGACGAAGCTCGACGGCTGGGCGCGGTCGGCCTGCGGCCTCGCCGAGTCGCGGCGCATGAAGATCGTCCGCTTCGGCGGCATGAACATGAGGGAGGTGGCCGTCACCGGCGGCGACCGCCTCGAGGCGCAGATCCAGCTCGGCTGGTCCGTCAATGGCCACGCGGTGGGAGACCTGGTCGGGCGCATCGCCGACGTGAGCGACGCCGAGGTGGATGCCCAGCTCTCGGTGTACGAGGACTCGTACACCCTCGTCCCCGCCCTGCGGAAGGGCGGCGAGCGCCGTTCGGGCCTGCGCGATGCGGCGCGGCAGGAGATCGGCATGCGCGGCTTCCTGCGCGAGGGCGGCTTCAGCGCCTTCACCACCACCTTCGAGGATCTCCACGGGCTCAAGCAACTGCCCGGCCTCGCCTGCCAGCGGCTCATGGCGGAGGGCTACGGCTTCGGCGCGGAGGGTGACTGGAAGACGGCCGCGCTGCTGCGCGTCATGAAGGTGATGAGCGCGGGACGCCCCGGGGGCGCCTCCTTCATGGAGGACTACACGTACCACCTGGCCAAGGGGCGCGAGCTCGTGCTCGGCGCGCACATGCTCGAGGTCTGCCCGTCGATCTCCGACAGCAAGCCGTCGCTCGAGGTGCACCCGCTCGACATCGGCGGCAAGGCGCCGCCCTGCCGTCTGGTCTTCGCGGCCGGGACCGGTCCCGCGCTCAACGCGACCCTCGTCGACATGGGAGGGCGCATGCGGATGATCGTGAACGAGCTGGAAGTGGTGAAGGCCGAGAGCCCGATGCCGAACCTGCCCGTGGCGCACGCCGTCTGGAAGCCCCTGCCCGACTTCAAGAGCAGCTGCGAGGCGTGGATCCTCGCGGGCGGCGCGCACCACTCGGGCTTCAGCCGCGCCGTCTCCGTCTCCCAGCTCCAGGACTTCGCGGCGATGGCGGGCCTCGAGTTCATCCACATCGGTCCGGGGACGAGCCTCACCGCCCTCAAGAACGAGCTGCGCTGGAACGACATCGCCTACCGGCTGGCCCGCTAGCCGCGCGCCGGCTTCGCACCGTGTCACGGCGGGCCCGACACCCGGCGTGACACGGCTTTCCCTTCCTCAAACCCCAGAGCCGTACCTCCCTCCAGAGAGCCACCCCATGAAGAGTGTCACGTTCAAGGTCGCTTCCGCGGTCCTCGTCTTCCTCGCGCTGATTCCCGGTGCCGTGCTGGCCAAGGACTCCATCGTGCTCGGCTTCTCCCAGGTGGGTGCCGAGAGCGAGTGGCGCACGGCCAACACCCAGTCGATCAAGGAGGCCGCCACCCAGGAGGGCATCACCCTGAAGTTCTCCGATGCCCAGCAGAAGCAGGAGAACCAGATCAAGGCCATCCGCTCCTTCATCGCCCAGCGGGTGAACGTGATCGCCTTCTCGCCCGTGGTCGAGACCGGCTGGGAGCCCGTCCTGCGCGAG
Organism: Cystobacter fuscus DSM 2262; assembly: GCF_000335475.2. Lineage (NCBI taxonomy): Bacteria > Pseudomonadati > Myxococcota > Myxococcia > Myxococcales > Archangiaceae > Cystobacter > Cystobacter fuscus. Next base: position 52,943 of record NZ_ANAH02000067.1, read on the forward strand.
GCCAAGGCGGCCCGCATCCCCGTCATCCTCACCGACCGCGCCGTCTCCGTGAAGGACGAGTCGCTCTGGCTCTCCTTCCTGGGCTCGGACTTCGTGGAGGAGGGCCGCCGCGCCGCGAAGTGGCTCGTCGGCTACGCGCCCATCCAGGAGCTCGCCGCCAAGGGCGAGGTGAACATCGTCGAGCTCCAGGGCACGGTGGGCTCCGCTCCCGCCATCGATCGCAAGAAGGGCTTCGAGGAGGTCCTGAAGGACCAGCCGAAGTTCAAGATCATCCGCTCGCAGACTGGTGACTTCACCCGCGCCAAGGGCAAGGAAGTCATGGAGGCGTTCCTCAAGGCCGAGGGCAAGAAGATCAACGTGCTCTACGCGCACAACGACGACATGGCCATTGGCGCCATCCAGGCCATCGAGGAGGCCGGCCTGAAGCCCGGCAAGGACGTGATCATCGTGTCCATCGACGCGGTGAAGGGTGCCTTCGAGGCGATGATCGCCGGCAAGCTCAACTGCACGGTGGAGTGCAACCCGCAGCTGGGGCCGCAGCTGATGCGCCTGGTGAAGGACGTGGTGGCCGGCAAGCAGGTGCCCCGGCGCATCGTCACGCAGGAGTCCGTGTTCCCCCAGGAGAGCGCCGCCCGCGAGTTCCCGAACCGCAAGTACTGAGCCCCAGAGCCTCGCGCGCGGAGGAGAGGAACATGATGCCAACCGTTCCAGTGCTCGAAATGAGGGGAATCTCGAAGCGATTCTCCGGCGTCCAGGCGCTCCAGGGCGTGGACTTCCGCCTGCTGCCCGGCGAGGTCCATACCGTCATGGGCCAGAATGGCGCGGGCAAGTCCACGCTGATCAAGATCCTCACGGGGGTTCATCGTCCGGACTCGGGCCGCATCCTGCTGCGAGGTCAGGAGATCAAACCCCGGAGCCCGCTCGAGGCACGCAAGCTGGGCATCAGCACGGTGTACCAGGAGGTCAACCTCTGCCCGAACCTCTCGGTCGCCGAGAACATCTGCCTCGGCCAGGACGCCTCCGAGACCTTTGCCATCCGCTGGAAGCAGATGCACCAGAAGGCGGAGGCGCTGCTGGCGGACCTCAACCTCCAGCTCGACGTCACCGCTCCCCTCTCCTCCTACTCCATCGCGGTGCAGCAGGTGTGCGCCATCGCCCGCGCCCTGAGCACGCAGGCGAAGATCCTCATCCTCGACGAGCCCACCTCGAGTCTCGCCGAGGACGAGGTGAAGATGCTCCTGTCGGTCATGAGGAAGCTCCGGGCGCAGGGGATGGCCATCCTCTTCGTCACCCACTTCCTCGAGCAGGTCTTCGAGATCTCCGACCGCATCACCGTCCTCAGGAACGGAGAGCTCGTCGGCGAGTACCCCGTCCAGGAGGTGTCGCGTATCGAGCTGGTCACCCGGATGGTCGGCCGCGAGGTGGCCGGGCCGGGCCCGGGCCGGGGCAAGAGCGCGCGTGTCCCCGCGGGCACGCAGGCCGTCGTGGACGAGGCGCCCGCTTCGGCCGAGGGGCCCTTCCTCAGCGCGGAGGGACTCGGCCGGCGGGGCTCGGTCCAGGACGTGGGCCTGGAGGTGAGGCGGGGCAAGGCCCTGGGCATGGGAGGGCTGCTGGGCTCCGGACGGACCGAACTCGCCCGGCTGCTCTTCGGCATCGATCGGGCCGAGAAGGGCTCCATCAAGATCGAGGGCCGGGCCGCGCGGATCTCCTCCCCCCTGGAGGCCATCCAGCACGGCATCGGCTTCTGCCCGGAGGATCGCAAGCACGAGGGAATCGTGGGCGAGCTGTCGATCCGCGAGAACATCCTGCTCGCGCTCCAGGCCAAGCGGGGCATCTTCCGCACGCTCTCGCGCAAGCGTCAGGACGAGCTCGCGGCGGGCTACATCGAGGCCCTCGGCATCAAGACCCCGAGCGCGGAGAAGCCCATCTCGCAGCTGTCGGGGGGAAACCAGCAGAAGGTCCTCCTCGCCCGCTGGCTGGCGACCGAGCCGCGCATGCTCATCCTCGATGAGCCGACCCGCGGCATCGACGTGGCGGCGAAGCACGAGATCATGGGGAAGGTGATGGAGCTGTGTGACAAGGGCATGGCCATCCTCTTCATCTCGTCGGAGATCGAGGAGGTGCTCTGCTACTCGGACCGCATCGCGGTCATGCGCGACCGGCGCAAGGTCAGTGAAATCAAGTCGGGCGAAGCGGACGAGAGCATGGTGTTCAAGATCATCGCGGGGGGACAGGTATGAGCGCGGCCACGAAGTCCCCCGGGGCGTCCCGGGCATCCGAGTCCCTGCGAGCGCTGGTCAGGGGACGGCTCTTCTGGCCGCTGGTCACCCTGGCCCTGTTGCTCTCGTTCAACCTGGCCTTCAACGCGCACTTCTTCTCCATCACCGTCCGGGACGGCCATCTGTACGGCAGCCTGATCGACATCCTCAACCGCGCCGCGCCCCTGATGATCGTCGCCATGGGGCTGACGCTGGTGATCGCCACCCATGGCATCGACATCTCGGTGGGCGCGGTGGTGGCCATCTCGGGAGCGGTGGCGGCGACGCTGATCGGCGGTCAGCTCACTCCGGGCGGTGGATCACCAGAGGCGGCCGGCCATCCGATGCCGCTCGCCATCATCGCGGCCCTGGGCGTGGCGATGGCACTGGGAATGTGGAACGGCGCGCTCATCTCCTTCTTCGGCATGCAGCCCATCATCGCCACGCTGATCCTCCTGGTGGCGGGGCGCGGCGTGGCCCAGCTCATTACGGGCGGGCAGATCATCACCATCTACCACACCCCCTACTTCTTCATCGGCAACGGGTTCCTCGCGGGGCTGCCGTTCTCGCTCTTCATCGTGACCGCCGTGCTGCTGTTGCTGCTGGTGCTCACGCGCCGGACCGCACTGGGACTCTTCATCGAGGCGGTCGGGCTCAATCCCGTCGCCGCCCGCTTCGCGGGAGTCCGGGCGCGCGCCATCACCTTCTGGGCCTACGCCTTCTGTGGCCTGTGCGCCGGAATCGCGGGGCTCATCATCAGCTCGAACGTCAAGAGCGCGGACGGCAACAACGCGGGCCTGCTCTTCGAGCTGGATGCCATCCTCGCGGTGGTCCTGGGAGGAACGTCGCTCAATGGCGGCCGCTTCACGCTGGTGGGCAGCGTGCTGGGAGCCCTCATCATCCAGACCCTCACCACGACCATCTACTCCGTCGGCGTGCCGCCCGAGGTGACGCTGGTGGTGAAGGCCGCCGTCGTCTTTCTCGTCAGCATCCTGCAGTCCGACAGGGTGCGCAACCGCATCACCTCGATGGGCAAGCTGGGGGAGGCACTGTGAGGAACGAGACCGACTCCAGGTTCTTCGCCGCGCCCCGCGCCCTCCCGGCTCGCGCGCCCGCGCGGCCCCGGCTGGATCCGCGGCACCTGCCGTTCATGGTCACCCTGGGACTGTTCGGGGTGATGTTCGGCGCGGGCTCGGTCGCGTTCGACGGCTTCTTCTCCCTCCAGGTCTTCCTCAACCTGTTCATCGACAACGCCTTCCTGCTGATCGCCGCGGTCGGGATGACCTTCGTCATCATCTCCGGCGGCATCGACCTGTCGGTGGGCTCGGTGACGGCGCTCACCACCATGGTGCTGGCGCACCTCGTCGAGAACCGGGGCTGGAGCCCCGTGCTGGTCATCCCGCTGGTCCTGCTGATGGGCGCCACCATCGGACTGATCCATGGGGTCGTCATCCAGTACTTCTCGCTCCAACCCTTCATCGTCACCCTGGCGGGCATGTTCCTCGCCCGGGGGCTCTGCTACCTCATCAGCGTCGACTCGATCGCCATCTCCCATCCCTTCTTCACCGACATCTCCGCGATCCGCTATCCCCTGCCCTTCGAGACCTCCGTCTCCGTCAATGTCGTCATGGCGCTGGGGGTCCTGCTCGGAGCGGTGTACCTGGCGCACTCCACGCGCTTGGGGCGGACGCTGTATGCCATTGGCGGCAGTGAGCAGTCCGCCCTGCTGATGGGCCTGCCGGTCGCGCGGACGAAGATCTTCGTCTACACGTTCAGTGGCTTCTGTTCCGCCCTGGCGGGCATCGCCTTCACCTTCTACATGCTCTCCGGCTACGGGTTGCACGCGCAGGGAATGGAGATGGATGCCATCGCGGCGGTGGTGGTGGGAGGGACCCTGCTCACGGGCGGCGCGGGCCATGTCCTGGGCACCCTGGTCGGCGTGTTGATCTACGGCACCATCCAGACCCTCATCATGTTCGAGGGCAGCCTCAGCTCCTGGTGGACGAAGATCGTCATTGGCCTGCTGCTGCTCGTCTTCTGCCTGCTGCAAAAGGTGCTGGCCAGAGCGCCCGCGCGCCAGGGGTCCACCCGCGCGGCCCGGCAGGACACCGGGCAGACCCACCCCGTTTCCTCCCCCATCGAGCAGACCGCCCAGGTGGGCGGGTAACCCCCACGCAGCACCCTTCCCAGACGGCATCGAGGCGCCATGGAATCGAAATACCACGCACTGAAAGAACGAGCCTGGGCGGCGAACATGGAGATCCCGCGGCGTGGGCTCGCCATCTATACCTTCGGCAATGTCTCCGCCCTGGACGCCCGGGCGGGCGTCTTCGCCATCAAGCCGAGCGGCGTGCCCTATGACCAGCTCCAGGTGGAGCACATGGTGGTGGTGGACCTCGAGGGGAGGATCATCGAGGGCACCCTGCGGCCCTCCTCCGACACGCGGACCCACCTCGTCCTGTACCGCAACCTCAAGGGCGTGGGGGGCATCGTCCACACGCACTCGACCTATGCCACCGGCTGGGCCCAGGCGCACCTGCCCATCCCCATCTATGGCACCACCCACGCCGACCACCTCGCCGAGGATGTGCCCTGCACGGAGGTCATGAGCGCCGAGGCGGTGGAACGCGACTACGAGATGGAGACCGGCCAGCAGATCCTGGAATGCTTCCGCCACCGCGACCCCCTGCACACGCCCATGGTGCTGGTGGCCGGACACGCGCCCTTCGCCTGGGGAGAAACCCCCGAGAAGGCGGTCTACAACGCCGCCGTGCTGGAGGAGCTCGCGAAGATGGCCTTCATCACCCGTGGGATTCATCCCGAAGCCGCGCGTCTCCCCGACCGGCTCATCCGCAAACACTTCGAGCGCAAGCACGGACCGAGCGCGTACTACGGCCAGAAGTAGCGCGGCCCGCCGGGCACGCGCGGCGGCGCATGCCCGGCGGTCCTCCCGCTCGGCCCTCAATCCGCGATGAACGTCGCGTCCGCCTTGTCCGTGGCGGTGGAGAGCGGCTGGACGTAGAGCAGGTAGTTGAAGTGGCGCAGGTAGCGCCCGGCGTAGTTGTACGACTCGAACGACGAGCCCGTGCTGCTCGCCAGGCCAGCGCGCTGGTAGAACGACGCATCGTTCTTGAACGAGGTGGAGCCATCACTCTTCTCCACCCAGGCCTCGGAGTTCTTGTGCCGCAGGTAGTAGCCCGGGAAGTTCGCCGACTCGAACGAGACCGTTCCCGAGCCGGAGAGGCCCGGCACGAGCCGGAATTGCGAATCCGCCAGGGGATTCACATTGGTCTCGAGCCGGCCCCGGAACTCCCAGTGACGAATCACGTAGTTGGGCAGGTTGTACGACTTGAACCGGAAGGGCGTGACCCCATCCGCCAGCGGGATTCCGAAGTTCGGTGTCCCGTCCGCGTTCCAGTAGATCTTCTGCACGCGGGTGTGGCGGTTCGGATCGTACAGCGGGTCCCCGTTGATCTGCTGATAGGGGCGCGCGTGGTAGACGAGAATGTCGCTCTGGCCGTCCTCGGACACGGTGAAGAAGTTGTGGCCGGGGCCGTACTGGCTCGTGTTCACGTTGCTGACGAACACGGGCGTCGGCGACTTCCGCCAGGAAGCGGGATTGAGGAGATCACTGCTGTCGGAGGCCGTCAGCATGCCCAGGCAGTAGCGGTCATCGGTCTTGCTGGCGGAGTAGGTGACGAAGATCTTCCCGTTCTTCTTGAGGACCGCGGGGCCCTCGTTGACCCGGAAGCCCTGGGTCTCCCAGGCGTACTCGGGCCGGGTCAGCAGCACCGGAGAGCCCGCGAGGGTGGTGGGGCTGCTCATCTTCGCGATGTACACATTGCTGTCCGGATTGGACTGCGCCCAGAGCAGGTATCGCTGGCCGTTGTGCTCGAAGGTGGTGGCATCGAGCGAGAACGAATCCAATCCCGTGGAGATGGAGCCCTTCTCGGTCCAGGACCCGGTCAACGGGTTGGAACTGCTGTTCTCGAGGGCATACATGCGGATCCTCCAGATGTCGTTGGAGGCACCCGCCGCGAAGTAGATGTACCACTTGCCCGAGATGAAATGGAGCTCCGGCGCCCAGATGTGCGCACCCATCTCGCCGGAAGAATGCTTGCGCCAGACCACCGTCTCCGCCGCGGAGGCCAGGCCCTGGATCGACGTCGCGCGCCGCAGGATGATCCGGTCGTACTCCGGAACGGAAGCCGTGAAGTAGTAGTAGCCGTCGGTATGCTTGAAGATCTGGGCATCTGCCCGCTGGGCAATCAGGGAGTTCGTATACTTCGGGGGAGCAGCCAGGGCATTTCCCGCCGCGAGGCCCAGGGACAGAGCCGCCACGACCAGGGAGCGCACGAGCTGCGGGAGGGATGAGCGTTGAGCCATTGAATGTTCTTCCTTTCCTCGGGTCATCACCAAACAGGGTTCAGCTGCGCGTCACGGACTGACTTCCTTGAACGTCGCGTCCGACTGCCCGGTCGAGCTGTTGATGGGATCGATGCGGAGCGTGTAGTTGGAGTGGCGGATGTAGGAGCCTGGAACGTTGTACGACTGGTAGGACGTCCAGGCCGAGTTCGCCAGGCCCGCGACATCCCGGAAGGTGGCGTCCTGCTTGAACTGGTCCGTGCCATCATTGCGCGCCAGGACCAGCACGTAGTTGCTGTGTCTGAGGAAGTAGCCGGGAAGATTGACCGACTCGAACGAGACGGCGCTGTTGCCATCGGCCAGTCCAGGAACGATGCGGAAGCGCGAATCCTCGACCGGAGACACGTTCGGCTCGATGCGGGCTTGATAGTTGTAATGGCGGGCGTAACGGTCTGGGAAGTTGAAGGACTGGAGGCGACGGATGTCACCGGCCTGTCCCGGCTCCTTCAGCACGGTCAGGTGCCGGACGAAGCCCGTGAGCGAGGGGAGTTCCTTCTTCGCCGACCAGGAGGCGAAGGTGTTGGCCGAGTCGCTGTAGTAGTACTTCCCGGACGAGTACCCGTCGAAGAGGATCCGCCAGGAGCCATTGTCCAACTGGACGAGGGCCGGACCTTCCACCCAGTTGCCCCAGCCCGCCCAATCCCCGGTGCCCTTGAAGGTGTAGGGTCCGGTCAAGCTGGAAGCCGTCGCGTACTCGATGTACTTGCTCGTCTCGTTCTTGGTGAACGCATGGTAGGTGCTGCCCAGCTTGACGATGAACGTGTCGATGTAGTTGGGCCCCAGGCCCGACAGGGGGACGGGGCTGGACCAGGCGGTCAGTGAGGTGTTGAGTGCCTTGATGACATGGGGGGTGAAGTTGCTGGTGCCCGTGGTGCGCAGCGAGACGATGATGTTGATACTGCCGTCGCTGTCCTTGAACCACTCGGGCGCCCAGGTGTTCTGCAGGTTCGCCGTCGGAAGCGTGACGTTCTGCATGAAGGTCCAGTTCACGCGATCGGTGCTCCTGGCGAAGCCAATCGTGTTGCCGTCCCAGTTCGTGGTGTACGTCACGTAGTACACCCCGTCCGTGTGTCGCAGGAGGCTGGGGTCGCGGATCAATCCCGACGGAGGTGTATAGGCGGGCCCCTTCATCAAGCCGTAATGGGTGCCGTCATAGGACTGGTACACGTACATGTTCGATTCACTCGAGTTCGTGAACGCGGTCATGGTGTACACCGGGGTGGCGGCGGAGGCCGGGGCCGGCAGGAGCGTGAGCACCGCCAGGGCCATCGATGTGAGCGCTAACATTCCGGAACGAGTCGAATCGCTCGTTGTTCTCGTCTGGGGCATGAACAAGACTCCTGCGGTGTCGGGGAAGGGACCGCGCGCTGGACATCAACAGCCACGGTCATACCTATGTGAACCCCTTCTTTGGTATACGGTCAAGGCGTTGAATTCACATTTCGCGGTCACCGCCGCGGCCTCCGTGCAACGCATTGCATCAATGTTCGAGACAGCACGCTCTCTGTCTCGATGAGGCTTCATCCGCTGGCCAACCCGAGGCGTGAATCGTCAGTCGCACGGGTCGGTCAACCGGACTCCGGGCGTCGCCGTCACCTCCGGTTACAAGCCAGTTACACCCCGCGCGGTCCTTCATTCGTACTGTTCTCCGCGTGCTCACTCGGGCACCGACGTACGAAAGGACGCACGATGAACTCGGCACTCAAGCTTCCCGTCATCCTTGGCTCCGCCGCGGTGCTCGCGGTCTCCGCCCTCCTGCTGGACCAGCCCTTCCAGGGCACGCCCGAGGCGCCGCCCATGAGGCCGGCCGTGGCCCCCATCGCCAAGGCGGACGCGAATCAGCCCGTCATCCAGATTGCCCTGCTGCTGGACACCAGCGGCAGCATGGACGGCCTGCTGGACCAGGCCCGCTCGCAGCTGTGGAACATCGTCAACCGCTTCTCCCACGCGAAGCGCGACGGCGTGGCACCGCAGCTCCAGATCGCCCTGTACGCGTACGGCAACGCCGACCCGGGCGCCAACTCCCATGAGATCCGCCAGGTACTGCCCTTCACCACGGACCTGGACCTGGTCTCCGAGCACCTCTTCTCCCTGAGAACGTCCGGCGGCGACGAGCACTGCGGAGAGGTCATCCGCGACGCCTCCGCGCAGCTCGCCTGGAGCAAGGATCCGGACGCCATGCGGCTCATCTTCATCGCCGGCAACGAGCCCTTCACCCAGGGCCCCGTCGACTTCGATGACGCGGTGAAGAACGCCCGCGAGCGCGGCATCACCGTCAACACCATCCACTGTGGCGACTACGAGGAGGGCGTCGCCGGGAAGTGGAAGGACGCGGCGGCGCTCGCCGACGGCAGCTACATGAACATCGACCAGAACCAGCGTGTGGTGGAGATCGCCGCGCCTCAGGACGCGGAGATCGCCCAGCTGGGCGCGGAGCTGAACAAGACGTATGTCGCCTACGGCACCGCCGGCAGGAAGAGCCAGTTGCGCCAGGAGGCGCAGGACAGCAACTCGCTCGGTGTCTCCATCGCCAGCATGGTGTCGCGCTCGGTGGCCAAGTCGTCCCGCAACTACTCGAACGAGAGCTGGGACCTGGTGGACGCGGTGAAGAAGAACCAGGTGGACGTGGCGTCCGTCCCGGCCGAGGACCTGCCGGAGCCGATGCGCGGGCTGGACGCCGCCGGCCGCAAGGCGTGGCTGGAGGCGCGCGAGCAGGAGCGGACGCGGCTCCAGCAGCGCATCCAGACGCTCAACGCCGAGCGCCAGCGGTTCCTCGCCCAGGCGCGCGAGCAGCAGGCCGCTCCGGGGGCGGACACGCTGGAAGGGGCCATCGGCCAGGTCGTGGCGCGCGAGGCGAAGAAGCGTCACCTCACGCTGGAGTAGGATGCCATCATGGCCGCGCGCCGAGTGCTTGTCGTGGAGGATGACCCCGCCATCCGGCGGGGAATCGTGGATGCCCTGCGCTTCGAGGGCTATGAAGTGCTCGAGGCCGGGGCCCGCGTGGAGGGACAGCGGCTGGCCGAGCGCACCCCGTGCGACCTCGTGTTGCTGGACCTGGTCCTTCCCGACGGGGACGGGCTGGAGCTGCTCCGGGCGGTGCGCAAGAGCCGCCCCACCCTCCCCGTCATCATCCTCACCGCCCGGGGCCAGGAAGAGGACCGGGTCAACGGCCTGAAGCTCGGCGCCGACGACTACGTGGTGAAGCCCTTCTCGGTGCGGGAGCTGCTGGCCCGGGCGGGCGCGGTGCTCCGCCGCTCGGCCGAGCGGCCCACGGGGACGGGCCGCATCGACTTCCCGGGAGGGCACTTCGAGGTGGAGCGGCGCGAGCTGAGCTTCGACGACGGCTCGCGGGTGGACTTGTCCGAGCGTGAGGCGGACGCGCTGCGCTACCTGGGGGACAACGCCGGGCGCGCCATCTCCCGCGAGGAGTTGCTGGAGCGGGTGTGGCACCTGCCCGCCCGGGGCGTGCAGACGCGCACGGTGGACATGACCATGGCGCGCCTGAGGGAGAAGCTCCGGGACGACTCCGAGGAGCCCCGCGTCATCCTCACCGTCCGTGGCAAGGGCTACATGTTCGCCACGCGAGGCGCCGCCTCGTGATTCGCTCCTGGCGCATCTGGATCGCCGTGAGCGCGTGCTTGTGCCTGGCGCTGGCGGGCGTGGTGGCGCTGTCGGCCTTCGCCCTCCGGCTGGACCGCGCGGACCGTCAGGCCCGGGAGAGCGCGGCGCGGGAGGAGAACGCGCGGCTGGCGCTGTGGCGGCTGGACTCGGACCTGCTGCCGCTGGTGGCCCGCGAGAGCGCGGTGGCCCCGGAGGCCTACCGCCCCGTATCCGCGGCGCGTGGGGTGCTCGACTCGAAGCTGCGTCCCATGCCTCAAGGCGAGGCGCTGCTGGCCTCACCGCTGCTGTCCCCACTCCCGGAGCATGTGCTGCTCCACTTCCAGGTGGCCTCGGATGGGACGGTGTCCTCGCCCCAGGTGGTGGGGCCCGGGCTGCGCGAGTCGGTGGGCGCCACGCTGCCCGCGTCCGAGCTGGCCACGCTGGAGGCCCGGCTGGGGAAGCTGCGCGGCCTCCTGGGCGGTACGGACCTCCGAAGGGCCCTGAGCGACCCGCCCCCACGGGTCCGGCGTCCCGAGCCCAAGGTGCGCTACGAGAGCACGCTCGCCGAGGTCTCCCAGGTGGCGAAGAACGTGAGCGAGTTCAGCGCCCGCTCCCGGAGCGCGAGTCAGGCCCTCCGGGGGATGAGCGGGTCCAACTCGAACGCCTACGAGGACAACGATCAGCGCGCCCCCGTGCGGAGCCAGCAGGGGGATGGTGACGCGATGCGGGCCCTCTGGGTGGGGGACACGCTGCTCCTGGCGCGGCGCGTCTGGCTGGACGGGCGGGAGTACATCCAGGGCTGCTGGTTGGACTGGCCCTCGCTGCGCACGTGGCTGGTGGGGCAACTGGGGGATCTGCTGCCCTCCGCGACGCTGGAGCCCGTCGCGGGCAGGCCGACGCACGCAGAGGACCGGATGCTGGCGGCACTGCCGGTGCGGTTGGTGCCGGGGCAGGTGCCGGGCGGGTATGACACGGCGTCCATCTCCTCGCTGCCGGTGGTGTTGACGGTGGCGTGGAGCGGCGTGCTGTTGGCGGGCGCGGCGGTGGTGGCGCTCCTGGTGGGCGTGGTGGCGCTGAGCGAGCGGCGGGGCGCGTTCGTCTCCGCGGTGACGCACGAGCTGCGCACGCCGCTGACGACGTTCCGGATGTACACGGAGATGCTGGCGGCGGGCATGGTCCCGGACGAGGCCCGGCGCCAGGAGTACTTCGACATCCTCCACCGCGAAGCGGAGCGGCTGAGTCACCTGGTGGAGAACGTGCTGGCCTATGCCCGCATCGAGCGCGGGCGGGCGCCGGCCCGGCTGGAGCCGGTGGACGTGCGCTCCATGGTGGGGCGGATGGAGGAGCGGCTGGCGCAGCGGGCGGCACAGGCGGACATGGAGCTGTGCGTGGACGTGCCGGCGGGCGTCACGGTGCTGACGGACCCTTCCGCCGTGGAGCAGGTGCTCTTCAACCTGGTGGACAACGCATCCAAGTACGCGGCCCCGGCGGTGGACCGGCGCATCCACGTGGAGGTGGAGCGGCGCCGGGGCCGGGTAGGCCTGGTGGTGAGGGATCACGGGCCCGGCGTGGACACGGTGACGGCGCGGCGCCTCTTCGAGCCCTTCTCCAAGTCCGTGCAGACGGCGGCGAAGACGGCGCCGGGCGTGGGGCTGGGACTCGCCCTCTGCCGGAGGCTGGCGCGGAGCATGAAGGCGGACCTCCGTCACGAGCGCGTGACGGAGGGGGGAGCGCGGTTCGTGCTGTGGCTCCCTCACTGATCCGTGGCAGCGCCCGCTCCCTCTTTCGAGTGAGTCTTTTCATGGGCTTCCGAGTGTTCTTTTCCGAGGAGTGACTCCCTAGTCTCGACAGAGACAGCGGCTGCCTTCTCCGGAAGAGAAAACGAGACAAGACCATGCCCAAAGGCATCAGCAAGACCTCGCCATCCGCCGAGCGCGGTCGAGGCCAGCAGGCGGATGAACCACACCGCGGCGGTGGGATGTCCGTTCGCGAGTCCATCGCCGACCTGGTGGCGAGGTACGCGTGGGCCTATGACACCCGCAACTGGGGCGCGCTCGTCGAGTGCTTCACCCCGGACGCGTCGCTGTCCCTGCGAGTCGCCGGCGGCGACTTGGCCGGACCGTTCCGGGGACACGCGGAGATCCTGCGCCTGATGCGGGACTCCGCCGCGGCGCAGGACGACCGCAGGCGGCACGTGTGCACGAACCTGGTCGTCGACCCCTCCGGTTCCGGCACGGCCACCGCGCGGTCGTACCTGACACTGATCTCGGTGCGGGGCGTGAGCCTCGAGGTGCTGGCCACCGGGACCTACACCGACGAGGTGGTCCAGGCCGGGGGGACCTGGCGGTTGCGCGCCCGGCACATCGAACTCGACCGCCCCGCTGACGGCCGCCGCCCGCGATGAACCTCGGACTGATCCCCGCAAAGTGGGCGGCCCTCACGCCCCGGCGAACCGCGCTGGTGGACATCACCCACCAGCGGCGCATCGACTGGGCCACCTTGGACTCCAGGGTGCGCAAGCTGGCCAACGGCCTGCGGGCCCTGGGCCTGCGCTCCGGTGACCGGGTGGCCGTGCTCAGCCGCAACAGCATCGAGTACCAGGAGCTCTACTTCGCGGTGGGCCGCGCGGGCCTGGTGCTGCAACCGCTGAACTGGCGGCTGTCCACCGAGGCGCTGCGCACACTCGTCGCCGAAGCCGAACCCGCCGTCCTGGTCGCCTCGGCCGAGTTCCGGCACGTGGCCTTGGAGCTGGGCCGGGCGGCCAATCTGGTGCGCCTGCTCCACTGTGGACTCAACGGGGATGGCAGCTACGAGGAACTCATCGCCTCGGCACCGGATGCCGAGCCGCCCTGGAGCGAACAGGTCCAGGAGGATGACCCCTGTTTCATCCTCTACACCGGCGGCACGACCGGAATGGCCAAGGGCGTGGTGCACTCCCATCGCAGTGTGGCCGCCGGGATGCTCAACCAGACAGTGGCGGAGCGGATCGTCCCCTCGGACGTCTACCTGCTCACCGGGCAGATGTTCCACATCCCCGTGGTGCTCTCGATGAACTACCTGGCCCACGGCTGCCCCGTGGTGCTGATGAACTTCGACGCCCGGCAGGCGCTGGAAGTCATCGAGCAGGAGCGGGTCTCGGCGTTCCTCGGCATCACCACGATGCTCAACTGGATGCTGGCGGTGCCGGGGTTCCACAACTACGACCTGTCGAGTCTGCGCAACATCCAGTACGGCGGTGGCCCGATGCCCAGCGCGATCGTGCGAGCGGTGGCGGAGTCCTTCCCGTGCGGGTTGATCCAGGGCTACGGGCAGACCGAGGGGGTGACCATGTCCTTCCTGTCCCAGGAGGATCACCGCGACGCGCTGCGAGGTGTCCACCCTCACCGGCTGCGTTCCTGTGGCCGCGAGGGCTTCGGCACCCGCATTCGGGTTGTCGACGCGGACGGCCACGACGTGCCGCGCGACCGCAAGACTCCGGGCGAGATCGTGGTCCGCGGCGAGGCCAACATGCTCGGCTACTTCCGGCGGCCGGACCTGACCGCGGCCACCTTCCGGGACGGGTGGATGCGGACCGGCGATGTGGCCACCTGGGACGACGAGCGCTACCTGTACATCGTCGACCGGCTCAAGGACATGATCATCTCGGGGGGGGAGAAGATCTACAGCGTCGAGGTGGAGGAGGCGATTGGCAGACACCCGGCGGTGTTGGAATGCGCCGTGATCGGGGTGCCCGACGAGCAGTGGGGAGAGTCGGTGAAGGCCTTCGTGGTGCTCAAACCGGACCAGACGGCGACCGCGGAGGACATCATCGACGTCGCCCGCAGGCACCTGGCCTCCTATCAAAAACCACGTTCGGTGGAGTTCGTCGCCCGGTTGCCCAAGGCGCCCACCGGCAAATTGCTCAAGCGGGAGCTGCGCGCACCCTACTGGGCGGACAGGGACATCTCATGAAGACACCAGGCGTATTCATCGGCGCGACCGGGGCCTATCTCCCCGACCGGGTGCCCGTCGAGCGGGCCGTGGCCCAGGGACTTCTGGGCGAGGCCGAAGCCAGACGGTACGGCATCCAGAGCGTCACGATGGCGGGTGACCTCCCCGCGCCGGAGATGGCGCTCCGGGCGAGCCGACAGGCGATGCAGCGCGCCGGCCAGGATCCGGCGGCGCTGAGCCTCCTCCTTTACGTCAGCACCTGGTACCAGGGACCCCACGGCTGGTGTCCCCAGTACTACGTCCAGAAGCACACCGGCTCCGGACAGGCGACCGCGGCGGAAGTCCGGCAGGCCTGCATGGGCATGTTCTGCGCCTGCGAACTGGCCGCGGCCCACCTGATGGCGTCGCCGGAGCACACCGCTTCCCTGATCACCTCGGCGGACAACTACAACACCCCGAAGATCGACCGCTGGCGGTCCACCCCGCACGCCCCGCTCGGCGATGGTGCGTGCGCGCTGCTGCTCACCCGGAAGAGCGGTTTCGCGCGCCTGGAAGCGATCAACTCGGTGACACTGCCCCAGTACGAGGACAGGCATCGGGGCTCGATCCCCCTGTTCCCGCCGGAGGCAACCCTGGACACCGGTCTCGACCTCGGGAAGGTCAAGGAGCAGTGGCTCTCGACCACGCGCGTGGACCCGCGGGAAATGGCGACGCTGGTTACCAGAACCATGCTGGAGGTCGTCGACAAGACCCTCCGGGAGGCGAACCTGGACATGTCCGAGATCACCCGGATCGCCTTCGTCAACTGGTCCGAGGAGCGCGTGCGGGAACGCGCCGCGGTCCCGCTGGGACTGCCCATGTCCAGGTTGACCTGGGAGTACGGCCGCACCATCGGACACATTGGTGCCAGCGACCAGGTGCTCTCGCTGGATCACCTCCTCGTCTCCGGCGAGCTGAACGCGGGGGACAACCTCCTGCTGCTCGGTACCGGGGTGGGGGCGAACATCGCCTGCATGGCCGTGCGGATCCTGCACCGGCCACATTGGGCGTAGGTCAGGGAGAAGCCACGCAGGCGTGCTCCCTGACTGTTCTGTCTCCCAGTTGCATCCGCCAGAACGCGCGGGCATCCGGCCTCGAGTCGAGCCGCTTCCACAGCGCTTCCACTCCACCGGCCTCGCGCACAATCCGCCGGGCGAGCGCCGCCGCCCGCGCATAGGCCCGCTCCCGCGCCTCCGGACGCACCTCCAGCAGCTCCGCCGTCAGGGTCCGGCAGTCCTCTGGCCCGCTCGCGGTGGGTCCCGGCTCCACCAGCGCCGTGGCGAACCCCTCGACGAACCAGCGAGGCAGCGCCGGCCCCGCATGGGAGATCAACGCCAGGTGCGCCACCTCGTGCCGCGTGAGCGCGCTCAGGTCCTCCATCCGATCCACCACCCGCGCGGGCGGAAAGAGCACCTCGTCCTCCACCACTCCGGCCGCGGCGGTGCGCGGCAGGCCGGTGCGCGCGCTGAACGCCTCCACCGACTCGGACAGCACCGCCCGCACCTCCAGCACCTCCGTCCCCACGAAGGGCGGCAGCGACTGGCGCGCCCGCTCCAGCGCCCGCGCCACCCGCGTGGCCACGCCCTCCGCGCCCTCCTCGTGCCGCACCACCGTGGCGCCCACCTGCACCTCGGCCGCGAGCACCGCGCTCATCACCACGCTAAAGAGGGGGCTCGCCAAGTGTCCGCTCCGGGAAGTAGTGCTTCAGGATCTTCTCGTACCCGTACCCGCGCCGCTCCAACTCCGTGGCGCCGTACTGGCACAGCCCCACTCCGTGGCCGAGTCCCCTCCCCTCGAAGCGCACCTTCCCGCCCACCTCGCGCGCCTTCACCGCGAGGCTCTTCAACGTCTGATAGCCCAGCTCCCGGCCCACCCGGGCATGAAAGGCCTCTCCCGACAAGCGCACGCCGAATGTGCGCACCTCCAGCGCCCGGCCCCCGCTGTCCTCGCGCAGCACCTCGAAAGCCGGGCCCTCGGCGGGAATCCCCAGCGCCCGGGCGAGCTCCTGCCGCGACACCTCGAAGTGCCAGCGGTGGTGCGGTGAGCCGGCGCACAGCGGTCCGGACGTGCCCACCCGATCCACCACCGCGCTGGAGTCCTCGGACGCGCCGAAGACACTCGCGGCCGTGCTCGTGGTGCCACCGCAGCTCGAATGGAAATAAGCCGGCGCCAGTGGCTCACGTGCATGGCGTCCCCGGAGCACCCTGCCCCGCGTGGCCTCCACCGCCTTGTCCACCTCGGGGCGCTCGTCCTGCCGGCCCCGGTAGAGCTGGCAGTGGGTGAGATCGCACACGTCATAGCCCGCCCGCTCGTGCCGGTTGCGCCCGGCGAGGGCGTAGGTGCGCGAAACGACGGCCTGGGCCTTGAGCGCCTCCGGCTTGCCGGCCAGCTCGCTGCCCACCACGCCCCGGAGGTAGTCCTCCACGGACAGCTCGTTGAACAGGGCGATCTGCCCATCCAGCACGGTGGCCCGCAGTGCGCCCCGGTACCGCCGCGTGGTGGCACCGAGCCGCACCACCACGCCCTCGCCTGGTGCGTAGAGCTCGCGGCAGCGCCGGTCCGGCCGGCCCAGGTCCAACAGGCCCTGGTCTATCTCCGCCGTGGCTCCCGTCAGCTCCAGTGTCTTCCCATCGCAGCGCAGCCGCCCCCCATCGGTCATGACCGTGGCGCGCACCGGGCCCAGCTTCTCCAGGACGCGGACGCGCAGGTGGCCCGGGGGGCGCTCCCAGGGAGTGCTCTCCGGCGCATCGCCCCCGAGCGCGAGGCTCAACAGTTCCGTCCCCGGCTGCGCGGCCTGGTGGGCTCCGCGTCCTTCCCGGGCGAAGGCCACCACCGCGAAGCGCGGCGCGCGAAAGGGCGCGAACCCGATGAACCAGCCGTGCGTGTGCCAGCCCTTGTCCCAGCGCGCGGTGCCCGTCTTCCCCGCGCCCTCCAGCGTCCCCAGCCGCGTGGCCGCCAGCGTGCCGCTCTCGGCCGCCTGCCGCATCGCCTCGCGCAGCACCTCCACCGCCGCCAGGTTCCCGAGGCGCGGCCCCTGACGGCCACTCCCCTCGCCCCGGCTCCGCGCCTGCCCCCGGCCCGCGACCACCGCCGCCATCTGGAGGAGCTGGAGTGGCGTCACCTGCACCCGCTCGCTGTCCCCGGCCGCCACGCGGATCCGATCCTCGCGCGAGAGCGCCTGGGGCAACACGCCCCCCTCTTCCCCGGGCAGTGCTCCCGTGGGCCTTCCGAGCCCGAAGTCCCGCAGGGCACGCAGCAGCGCCTCGCCCTCCAGCACGTCTCCCAGTGCGTGGAAGTAGATGTTGCAGGAGAGGGCGAGCGCCCGCGTCAGCTCGATGCGCCCATGGCCCGAGTGCAGCCAGCACGTCCGCTCCCGGCCTCCAATCTCCGCGCGGCCGCTACAGCGCAGCGGCTCCTCGGGCACCCGGTGGGTGTCGAGCGCCGCGTAGGCACTGGCCAGCTTGAGCACGCTGCCGGGCGGAAAGGCACGCGTGAGGATGGCGGGGTGATGGGCCAGCACCAGCTCGCCGGTGGCCAGGTCCATCACCGCCGCCGCGTCCTCCTCGCCCGGCAGCAGCGCCTCGGCGCGCTCGGCCAGCCGGGTGCCCAGCTCGGGCGTGCCCCCGGCCACGGCGAGCACCAGCAACAGTCCCAGTGGCACGAGGGTTACTCCACGACCCGGGCGGCCTTCACCGTGAAGGTCCCCACCTCGAACTTGCCGCCCGTGCGGGTCAGCATGTGACGGAAGGTGTGCCGCTCCTCGCGGTCGCTGCCCTCGTGGATGAGCACGTCCACCTTCACCTCGGTCTGGGCGTTGCCGTGGTCGGAGAAGTAGTCCACCAGGATCTTGTAGGTGCCCGTCTGTGAATTGGCCTGGGTGTAGATCTCCGGCCCGTAGCCCGTCGTCACGTCCACGTCGAGCGAGCCACCGCTCGCGGTCTCCTTGTGCCCGTACCAGGACTCCTCGCCCGAGGGCTCCACCACGTGCAGGTCGAGGTCCGTCTCGTCGGTGTCCCAGGAGAGCACCACGCGCAGGTCGATCTTCGGCACCTTGGCGAACACCGACACCTTGGCGCGGCCCACGCCCGCCGCGTTGGCCGCCGACACCTCAATCACGTTCATCCCCGGCGACAGCACGAGCGACAGGTCGAACGCGCCACCCCGCAGGGGCAGCGGCCGCTCGGTACCGTTGATGGAGAGCGTGCCGACGCGCAGCGAGGTGTCGGAGATGGTGCCGGTGATGCGCGCCACCCGGTTCGAGGTCCATCCCCCGGCCGGCGTGGCGAGCGTCACCGTGGGCGCGTCGTCGGCCCAGGCGGGAGTCGCCCCCCAAAGCAACAACGCCAGCACCGACAGCAAGGTCCGGGCGTTCACGGCTCACCTCCCACCAGCAGCGTCTGCTCGTTCGAGGTGCCCCGCACCTGCGGGTGGTACATGAGCGAGGCGCTGGCCGGCATCACGTGCAGGTTGCCCGCGAAGCCCGGCGTCATCATGTAGCCAAAGACGTTCTTGCCCGCCTTCAGGTCGCTCGCGAAGAAGACCACCTTCTCGTCACGCACCTCGCGGTGCAGGCCCCTGGGGTGCAGATCCCTGCCTCCGGGCGTGCGGCCCACGTCGGCCTCCTCCACCTCGCAGCCGGAGCAGAGCGGATCCTCCAGCATCACGTACTCCATGGCGTTCGGAGCGTTGACCTCCAGCTCGACGAAGAGCAGCTCATCCTGCTGCGCGCTCTTGCCGAGCGGCTCGAGGGTCTCCTGGATGTTCGCGCCGTCCGGCTCCCGCTCCACGCGGTGGTAGCGGCGGGTGAGGGTCAGACCACTGCTGCTCGCCTTCAACCCCTCGCCGGCATCCAGGTACGACAGCCGCGCCTCGAGCATCAGCCCGGCGCCCTCGCCCCGGCGCGCGACCTGGAGGGAGTGCGGACCCGGCTTCACCGTCAGCGACTCACCCACCATCAGCTCGGGGCCATAGAGGTCCTCGCCGGAGTAGGTGCGCTCGCCGAGCGGCTGGCCATCCAGCACCGCGGCCACGGTGGCGCCCCGCGTCTGGCTGGCGAAGCGCGGGAGCACGTCGGCCAGCGCGGACACCACCACCGCCGTGTCACGGGTGCTCTGCCAGTGGCCCTCGCGCCGCTGCTGCAGGAGGAACTTCACCGCGCCGTCGATGAACGGGCTGGAGGGACGCACGCGGGCGAGCGCCCGGAGCGCCGAGGCCGTGGACTCGATGGGGTCTCCATCCCAGGTGGCCATGGCCGGCTGGATGCGGCCCCGCCACCAGGGCTCCGTCCCGCCGCCGCCGAACACCACCAGCTCGCCGACGCGGTTGGCCGAGCGCTCGAGCTCCTCGGCCAGCGCGGCGGCGTCTTCCTTCTTGCCCGTCTCGGCCAGCGCGAGCACCACCAGCGACTTGGTGTAGGTGGACAGCGAGATCTGCTCGCGCACCTTCTGCGCGAGCGCGGTGAGCATCGAGTCCGACGACTTGCCCGCCATCGCCAGGTTGTAGAGCAGGCGCGCCCGGAGTCCGTCCTCCATGTCCCCCGTGCTGAGCGAGGACAACTTCGCCAGACCCCGCGTGAGCATCTGGTCCAGCTCCTCGTTGCCGTAGCCGAGCGAGCGCGCCATGGCCAGGCCCTGCACCACGTAGCCCGTCATGGCCGCATCCGTCTCGTCCTCCTCCCACCAGCCCCAGCCCCCATCGCCGTGCTGGAGCTGGCGCAGCCGCGCCACCCCCGCCATCACCATCTTCGGCAGCTCCTCGTGGCGCTGCTTGCGCGGCAGCTTGAGCTGCTCATACGCCTTCACCGCCACGAGGTTGGGCACGAAGCGGCTCATCGTCTGCTCGGTGCAGCCGTACGGGTAGCCCACGAGGTAGTCCAGGGCGCTCTCGATGGCCGGAGCGATGCCGGTGCTGGCGTAGAGCGCCAGCCGCGAGGCCTCGGGGTGGGCGGAGGCCGGAATCTCCAGGGCCAGGTCCACCGGCGCGGTGGAGTCCGCGGCCAGCGAGGCGACGACGGCCTCACCGAGCAGCGCGCCGTGGGCCAGCCGTGGCACCTCCAGCTCCACGGAGTCGGAGTGGTTGCCCAGCGTGCCGTTGGCGCGCAGCTTCACCTTGCCATCCCCCCCCACCACCCGGACGGGGAACATCACCACCGCCTGATCACCGCCATCCACCGTGAGGGTCTTCTGCTTCTCGGTCAGCTCGACGCCCGTGGCCTCGAGCGTCACCGTGGCCGTGCCCTTCTGGCTGGTGGAGTTCTCCAACAGGACGCCGAGCTGAAGCGTGTCGCGCTCGCGGAAGAAGCGCGGGGTGGCCAGGCGCACCTGGAAGTCCTGGTGCACACGCGCCTTGCCCACGCCGAAGCCCACCGAGGTGTCGGCGGTGATGACGCGCGCGGTGGCCCGCCACGTGGTGAGGTTGTCCGGGAAGACCACCTTGAGCTGGGCCTTGCCGTCCGGGCCGGTGGCCAGGTTGGGAGAGAAGAGCAGCGTGTCCTTGAAGTCCTTGCGCACCTTGCGCGAGAGCGTCTTCAAGTCACCGAAGCCCGCGCGGCTGCGCCGCACGAGCTGGCTCATCTGCTCGCGCACGCTGCGGCCGTAGCCATAGAAGCGGAAGGTGGTGGAGCTGGTGCCGCGCACGTTGTCGCGCACCGGGTGGAAGAAGAACTCCGGCAACGAGGGGGCGATCTCCGGGGAGACGGCGTAGATGGCCTCGTCCACGACGGACAGGGCGATGTCGGCGTTGGCCACCGGCTTGCCGTCCGGCGACTTCACCGACACCGTGAAGGTGCCCGTGTCGCCCGGCGCGTACTTCTCCTTGTCCGCCGACACCTGCACCTGGAGCACCCGGTCCGTGGGCGGCACCCGCAGCAGCAGCTCCTTGCGGAAGGTGCGTCCGGCGGAGATGGCCATGGCGCCCACGTACATGTTGGGCGTCATCTCCTTCGTCACCTTGAAGCGCAGCACCGCCGAGTAGCCCTTGAGCTCGAGCGCCTCGCTGGAGAGCACCTCCAGCCCCTGGTGCGTCAGCAGCACGCTGGCCGAGTCGAACGGGGCGCGCACCAGCACCACCGCCTCGTCGCCCACCTTGTAGCTGGGCTTGTCCGAGTACAGCTCGAACCCGCCCTTGGCCATGGGGATGTCCCCGCCCTTGCGCGTGACGAAGAAGGGCACGGTGGTGGTGATGACCGAGCCGGCATCATCCTTCGTGGTGAGGTGGGCCACGTAGGCGCCAGGCTCGGTGGGCTTCAGCTTGTGCAGTCCTCCCGTGGCGGACGCCGTCACCTGGAGCTGCTGCGCGGGCAGAGCCGCCTGGGCCACCGAGGCACCCGTGCGCTTCTGGTACTTCACCTCCACCTGCACGGGGGCGGCCACCGGCTTTTCCCCGTAGTCGCGCGCCACCACCTGGAGTGACACCTCGTCGCCCGGCTCGTAGACGAGCTTGTCCGCCCGGGCCGACAGGAAGAAGCGGCCCACCGTCACGTCCACCACCTTCTGGCCCCGGGCCGTCTTGCCCGAGGCTGCCACCACCTTGGCCTCGATGGAGTACGTGTAGTCCAGGCCGTCCCGGGCGGTGGGGAAGCCGAAGGCGTACGTCCCGTTCGCGTCCAGCTCGCCGGACAGCTCCTGGACGATCTCCCGCCCCGCCGAGGCGCGCTCGCCCTCGGAGACGAAGAAGTCCGCCTCCGCGTCCGCGAAGTCCGGGATGAAGAAGCGGCTGCGGTACACGGTGAGCTGCACGTCCCCATCCTTCAGCACGCCACCATGGAAGAAGCGCGCCAGCACCCGGCCCGACACCTCGTCGCCCTGGATGTACGACGGCCGCCCCAGCTGCACGTTCACCTGGTACTCCGGCTTGGTGAACTCCTTCAGCTTGAACTCACCCTCGAAGGACTCCCCCTCCACCTCGGCGCGGATGCGCCAGACGCCCGCCGCCGGCTGCGTCTCCTTGCCCGGCAGCTCGAAGCGCCCGGTGAAGCTGCCATTGGCGGCGACCTCCACCTCCAGCGAGTCCACCGCCGTGCCGCCCGGCTCCACCAGGGACACGTCGGCCTTGCCCCCCTTCGGCGGAGCATAGGCCGTGCCCGCGCGCGAGCGGATGATGCCCTTGAAGTGCACCTCGTGCCCCGGGCGGTACACCGGCCGGTCCGTGAAGAGGTACACCACCCGATCATTCGCCGCCCCCGAGTAGAAGGAGGCATCCGCCAGCGCCACGTCCTCGCCCTTGCGCGCGAGCGCCAGCGTCTGCGTGGCCGCCTTCACCTTGGCCGTGAAGAGGCCGTCACCGTCCGTCACGCCCTCGGCGTACGGCTTGCCCTGGTCGAACAGCGTCACCTTCACGCCCGGGAGCGCCGCGCCCGTCGTCTGGTCCACCGCCAGCGCCACCGTCCGCTCCGGGCCCTGCTTCACCATCAGGCCGATGCGCGACACCACCGCCAGCGTGTAGCCCACGTCCTCGCCCGTCACGCCCTCCACCAGGTAGACGCCGCTCTCCTTCACGCCCAGCGCCAGCGTGCGCAGCATCCAGCTCCCGCCGCGGCCCGAGTAGCCCTCGCCGTCCTCGCCACTCTCCTCCTCCGGCTCGGACTTCGAGACCGCGCCGTCCAGATCCTCCCGCCAGTAGCTGACGAGCGGATAGTCCTTGAGCAGCGGGATGCGGACCTGCTCGCGGGCCGGGACCGACTGGGCCTTGGACAGGCCTTCATTGGCCGGCTCGAGCACCTCCAGCGCCGAGGCACGCGCCTTGGGAGACACCGCGTCGCGCACCTGCTCGCGCAACGAGGTGGCCGCCGCGCGGTAGCCGCCGGTGAGCACCGTGAAGAGGTGCTTGTCGCGCAGGGTGTTCGTCGTCACCGGACGGTGCAGGTCCGTCTGCCCGAGCATGAAGGCCTCGGGCTCGGGGATGCGGTAGACGCGCATGGAGAGCGCGCGTACGCCGCTGGCCTCGATGCTCACCGTGGGCTGGGTGCCCGGAGCGCTCACCGTCTGCGTGGACAGGTAGAAGCGCCCGCGAGCGGATGCGTCCGGCGCGGCGAGCACCCACATCACGGCGAGCAGCCACTTCAGTCGAGAATCTTCCATCGGTAGAACCCCACGAAATGCGGGTTGTCGTCGCGCGGGCGCCACTTCTCGTCCGGATGCG
Source organism: Cystobacter fuscus DSM 2262 (assembly GCF_000335475.2). Lineage (NCBI taxonomy): Bacteria > Pseudomonadati > Myxococcota > Myxococcia > Myxococcales > Archangiaceae > Cystobacter > Cystobacter fuscus. Next base: position 76,333 of record NZ_ANAH02000067.1, read on the forward strand.
ACAAAAGGTCTTCGAGCCGGAGCCGTTTGACGATTCCCCTGGAACCGCCGGGCCGGCTGTCGGGGCCGGTATGGTAGACGACCTCGGGCCCGAGCCCGTCGAGGTCACCCAGGTACACCATCGAGTGGTAGGACATCCCGCGGGCCTCGGGATCCTCGAAGAAGAGCAGGTCCCCCGGCAGGGCACTCCCGGAGGGGACGCGCACCACGTTGGCGGACAGGAGCCAGCGCGCGCTGGCGGACGTGCTGAAGGCCGACTCGAGCGGCCCCTGGGCGTCATGGGCGCCGGCCGCCACCCGGAAGAGCTTGTCTCCGAGCACGGGCACGGCGGGGTACTGGTACTTGCGCACGTCCGGCGCGGAGGCCGTGTTGAGCTCGCGGCCCTTGCGCCAGCTCGCCCCGTGGGCCTTGAGGGCCTCTTTGTAGGCGAAGCGCAGCAGCCCGGCGCAGTCGCGGTGCACCTCGGGCCAGTGCGGGTGGGGCGTGGGGTACTGCGCGGCGGCCAGCGTCACGAACCAGCGGCGGAAGGCCTGACGGTCGTCCTCCGAGTCCAGCTCGACCGCGTCCGGAAAGCCGTCCTGGTCCGTGTCGGAGTCATCCGCCCGCAGGCGCAGCTCCACCGGCACCTGCGTCACCAGCCCGAGTGCATCCTCCACCCGCAGGGTGCCGCGCACCTCGCCCGGGGTGGTGCCCGCGACGACGGTACACACGGGCCCATGCGCGCCCGCCCCACAGGCGGCACGCGCGATGGAGGGGGACAGCGAGAGGCTCGCCCGGGTGGAGGGCAGCAGCGGCGCGGAGAGCCCCAGCAGCGAGCGCGGCTGGACGTGGAAGCTCATCGAGGCGCTCCCATCGGCGGGCAGCTCGGACGCGGAGCGCTCGACCCGCGCGGAGGTGCGCAGGCCCAGCGCTGGCGCGGCCAGCACGGCGGCGATGGCGAGAGCCCACTTCACGCGTCCGCCCCCTTACTGCCCTTGCAACGGCTGGAACTGGCCGGCCACCACGTTGCCGTCCACCGCGAGCCCACCGCCATAGGCAGGCAGCTTCTTCAGCGCCTCGCACAGTGGCGCCACGCTGGCATCCACGTCGCTGGTGTCGAAGCCCTGGCTCTGGTCCCGGCCCACGGCGCGGAAGAAGGTGAGCATGGCGTCTGCCGCCTTCGCGGTGTCGACGTAGGCGGTGAGGAAGCGGGTGTCACCGCTCTTGCCCACCTGCTGGAAGCCCTTCACGTCCGAGAGGGCGGGACGCTTGCCGAGCCCCGTCTCCACCGCGGCCTGCAGCGACTCCAGGTCCGTGGCCGCCAGCAGGTAGTCCTTCGTCAGCGCCAGGCACAGCCCCTCGGTGGAGTTGCAGAAGGCGGACACGCCCGGGGCGACGTCCTTCTTGTCGGGCTTGTCCAGCCAGTTCTTCGCCAGCTTGGGGAAGGCCTTGGCCGCGGCGGCGCCATCCTTCAGGCCCAGGCCGAGCAGGTGGTCGAAGCGGGTGTCCGACACGCCGAGCAGCCCATAGAAGGCCTCGTCGGTGAGGGCATCCTCCAGCTCCGCCGGGAGGACGAGCGCCTTGCGCACGTCCTTGACGCTGGCGTTGTTGCCGCCCGCGTCGCCGAGCCGCTCGAGGAAGGCCTCGGCGTTCGCCGCGCCGAGGCTCGAGAAGAGCACCGCGTCCCTGGGCACGTAGGCCAGCGCGCGGAAGGCCGCCACGGTGTCGGGTGAGTCGGACAGCTCGCCGCCGAGCTGAAGCTGCCCCGAGTCCACGTCCAGCCCGAGCACCAGCCGCGACAGACCCAGCAGCAGCGCCGGCGGGCCATCCGGCTCGAGCGACATCAGCGCGGCGAGGCGGTGGCCCTGGAGCTTGTCCACCTCCTTCTTGTAGCCCGTGATGGACTCGACGGACTCGCCGCCCTTGTCGAGCGCCAGCGAGAGGGCCGCCTTGGCCAGCGCCTCATCGGTGGAGGCGAGGAGCACGTTCTGGAAGGCGGCCACATGCAGGGTGCGGCTGCCGCGCCGCAGCTCGTGCAGGGGGTGGCCCTCGTGCTGCTTGGTGCTCACACCGAAACCCTTCACGGTGGAGACCATCAGGGCGAGGCGGACCACGAACTCCTGGGAGCCATCCACTTCCTTCACCAGCACGAGGTCGGCGTCCCCGTCGTCGCCATCCACCACGCCGATGGCGGCCGGGCCGGAGAGGGCCTCGGCGAGGCGATCCGCGGCGAGCGGGTGCTCCGAGGCGGAGGCCAGGTCATGGCTGAACGAGAGGAGCCGCTCCATCTGCGCGGAGAGGCTCACGTGCTCGATGGCGCGGCCTTCCACCAGCGCCTTGCCGGGCGCGGTCCGCATGAAGGCATCCCAGGTGCCCCGGGCATCGGCGGTGGCCACCACCATGGAGCGGGGGGAGTCCAGCACGGCCTTGGGCACCAGCGCGGAGGGCCGGGAGACGGCGGCCCTGGGCAGGGACTTCAACAGCTCGGAGGGCACCGGGCCCTTCTTCGCGTCCTTGTCGCCGCAGGTGCAGCCAGAGAACATGACGAAGATGAGCGCAACTGCCGCGAGTGAGCGGCTCCGCATTCGTTGATTCCCCCGCTTGAGTGTGGGCTCCGAACGCATCGTTTCGTAGCACACACATGCTCCGGAAAGGAAGCCAGCCACTCAGGGCCTGGCCCCGTGAGTCACTCCAGGTTCTTCAGGGCGACGTCACGCCACCGGGACTGGTTCTCGAGCTCGGCGGCGTCTCCCACGAAGGCCGCTCGCGCGGTGGGATCATTCGCCAGTTGGTAGCGCATCCAGGCGGTGAGGTAGCCCCGATGGTGGCTGCCGTCCCCCTCGATCGCGGAATGGCCCGCGCCCTCGGCCATGGCCATCGCGGCGGCCAGCCCGGGAGGTGTCTGGCCATACGCCTTCACGTTGGTGGAGGTCGGGGAGATGATTCCATCCCCCGTGCCGCCCATGATGAAGAAGGAGGCCGTCAGCAGCGAGGTGTCGTACTTGTCCTCCGGATCGCACCACCGCAGGTCCGGCAGGGCGATGGAGACGACCGTCTTGATCATCGGCCCGTGCTCGAACCGGGTCTGGGCATTGATGACCCCGGTGGAGCCCTGGGAGTGCCCCGCGGCGCCGATCTCGTCGGGGTCGAGCTTGCCGTGGAAGGGACTGTCCGGATCGCCGTTCCGCGCGGCCATGAACTCCGCGGCGCCCAGGATCTCCGCCCCCGTTCCGGTGGTGGTGGAGTACGTGTCGATGACCACGAATCCCCAGGTCGCCAGGTGCGTGAGCAGCTCGTCATAGTTCGAGGGCAGCGCGTGCGTTCCGTTTCCCCAGACGATGATCGGATGGCCCGAGGTCAGCTCCACGGGGTGGTAGATCTTGTAGAGTTCCTTGTTGGCGCCATCCTTGACGACGAAGGAGGCTGCTTCGAACGCCCCAGGTTGGGCATACACGGCCTCGATGGGGCCGCGAGTCAATTCAGACGCGGCACCACAGGACACCAGGAGCGGCACCAGGAGGCACAGGAGGGCCGCGAATTGAATTCCAATGTCACGGGAATACGAGCGCTCACGCATACTGGGAGTCACTATCAGCCCGGAGCGCGACCGAGACAAGCCGCGCTCCGTGCTGACCGCCCACCGTCAGCAAATTTTAGAGTTTTTAATATTATTCCAGAATAACCGAATAATATTGATTTAAAATCCGTTTTCTCTAGTTTCTCCGGTTTGAAGTAGCACCCTTTCATCCCGGAGAAAGAGGATGCACCTCCCTAGTAGACAAGCACCCACGCGGATGACGTCGCGGGGGCTCAGGTCGGCGGCGTTCGTGCTGCCGCTGCTGACCTTCCTCGGCGGTTGGAGCGCGCAGGCGGCCTCGACCTTGTTGTCGTTGAAGCGCCCCGCCTATGCCTCCTCGCAGGAGGGCAACAACTCGGCGGAGCTGGCGGTGGACGGCACCACGGGCGCGCGCTGGGCCAGCCAGTGGGGGGTGGATCCCCAGTGGATCTACGTGGACCTGGGCGCCACGGCGCAGCTCGATCGGATCAAGCTTCAGTGGGAGGGCGCATACGCCAAGGACTACAAGGTCCAGGTCTCCAACGACGAGCTCGTCTGGACGGACCTCTATGGCCGGACGAACTGGGCGGGCGGCGTCGATGATCAGGCGGTCACCGGCAGCGGCCGGTTCGTGCGCGTGCTCGGCACGAAGCGGGCCCTGAGCGCCTATGGCTATTCCATCCTGGAGTTCGAGGTCTACGGAACCGGAGGCGTGAACAAGCCGCCGCTCCAGTATGGCCCCAACGTGGCCCTGAACCGGACCGCCACCGCCTCCTCCACCGCGCAATCCCTGCCGCCGGGCAACGCGGTGGATGGCAACGCGTCGACGCGCTGGAACTCGGCCACGACGGATGATGAGTGGATCTCCATCGACCTGGGCAGCACGCGCACGATTGGCCGGGTCGTCTTGAACTGGGAAGCGGCCGCCGGGCGCGTGTTCGACCTGCAGGTCTCCCCGGATGGCTCGCAGTGGACGACCGTCTACCGGACGCTGCACGGCGCGGGCGGAAAGCAGGACATTCCCCTGTACGCCTCCGGCCGGCACGTCCGGATGAAGGGGTACGCCCGGGCCACGGGGTATGGGTATTCCCTGTTCGACTTCGAGGTCTACGACTACGTCGAGGGCCACCCGAAGCCCACCTACACGCTTCCGGCCCTCCCCACCCCCAGCTCCATCCAGGTCGGCCAGGGCAGCTACCTGACGAACGACTACAAGATGCCGCAGCCCCGGTATCCGCAATACCGGGCCGACACCCTGAAGGCTCCCCTCCCCTCCAATGACTGGTGGCAATCGCTGCTCATCAAGCCGCTCGGGGACATGATCGTCACCCAGCCCCTCAAGTCGAAGTTCTTCAGCCAGGGACTCGGCATCCTGACCCCGGGCGCGGGCTACATCAACGGCGACAAGTCCGCGGTGAACGCGGACGGCAACCCGGACCTGTACCTGATGGCCAACACCATCGACACGTCCAAGATGGCCAACCGGGTGACCGGCTACGGCGACTGGTCGGTGGACTCCGTGCTCAGCGACGACACCACGGACAAGCTCAAGGTGACGTTCGTCAAGGGCTCCCCCTACCTCTACACCCAGTTCAGCGATCCCAACTCGGTGGAGCTCTACTCCGCCCGCATCACGCAGATCCTCGATGACCAGGGCAGCGCGATCCTCACCACGGATGGCGCGGCGGTGACGACCGACCGGATCGCCGTGAAGGTGTCCAACCCCGATGGCGGTGGCACGCTCCAGACGCGCTACTACGGGCTCTTCGCGCCAGCGGGCACCGTGTTCCGCAAGGTGGGCCCGAAGATCAAGATCCAGCTCGGGGGCGGCCAGGGCTACCTGTCGCTGGCGGCCCTGCCCTCGGCGGCCAACCTGAGCTACTTCCACCAGCATGCCTATGCGTTCGTGACGGGCACCCGCGTCAGCTACGTCTTCGACGAGGCGAGCGCGCAGCTCACCACGACCTTCACCCTCACCACGCAGCTCAAGCGCACGGGGTTCTCCGACCAGACCCTGACGGCCCTCTTCCCCCACCAGTGGAAGAACTCGGGCTCGCCGCTCACCGCGCTCTCCTACCCCTCCGTGCGCGGAACGCTGAAGGTGCGCGAGGGCAACACGTTCTTCACCGCGAACCGCTTCCAGGGAATCGTCCCCCAGTTCACCGAACCCAACAACCCCGAGTACTCGCGCGCCCTGATGAGCCAGTACCTGCTGACGCTCGAGCGGGAGACGGCGAACATCTCACCGGCGGCGGATGCCTACTGGCAGGGCAAGGCGTTGCACCCGCTGGCGATGGGCGTGCTGGCCGCGGAGGAGATCGGCGACATCGTCTACCGCGATCTGTTCCTGTCCCGGCTCAAGCCCCTGTTGACGGAGTGGTACACGTACACGCCGGGAGAGAAGGACTTCTTCTTCTATTACAACCCGGACTGGGGAACGACGTACTACCGGGTCAGCGAGTTCGGAGCCAACACGGGCATCACGGATCACCACTTCACCTATGGCTACTACGTCTTCGCCTCGGCGGTGCTGGCCTCATACGACGCGAACTTCCGCACCCAGTACGGCGCCATGGTGGAGCATCTGATCCGCGACTACGCGAACCCGACCCGGACGGATCCGCTCTACCCGTTCTTCCGCAACTTCGATCCCTACGAGGGCCACTCGTGGGCCGGGGGCTACGCGGACAACAACAACGGCAACAACCAGGAGGCCGCGGGCGAGTCGCTCTTCGGCTGGGTGGGCCAGTACCTGTGGGGGGTCACCACCGGCAACACGTCGTTCCGCGACGCGGCCATCTACGGCTTCACCACGGAGCTCCGGGCGGTGGAGCAGTACTGGTTCAACTATGACGGGGACAACTGGCTGCCCGAGTGGCCGCACAAGACGGTGGGCCAGGTGTACGGCTCGTCGAACTTCTACGGCACCTTCTTCAGTGGCGCCCCGGTGCACATCTACGGCATCCACTGGCTGCCTACCTCCGAGTACCTGACCAGCTACGGCTTCAACCCCGCCAAGGCGGCCAGCCTCTACAACGGCTTCGTGAAGGACAACGGCGGACCGGAGACCTCGTGGCAGCACGTCGTGTGGCCCATCCAGTCGCTGAGCGATCCCCAGGGGGTGCTGGCCAAGTGGAACGCCACCCCGGTGCAGAAGAACGAGCTCTTCAACACGTACTGGTTCGTCCACAACATGGCCAGCCTCGGCCAGCGCAGCGCGGACGTCTGGGCCACGGGCGGGGCGAGCGCGACGGTGTACAAGAAGGGCACCACCTACTCGGCCCTGGTGTGGAACCCCACCGCCACCACGCTCCCGGTGACCTTCAAGAACGCGTCCGGAACCACCGGAACGGCCACCGTGCCCGCCCGCTCCCTGGTGCGCGTGAACCCCCTGCAGAACAACTGACGCGGCGGGAGTGAGGACGGATGGCCCGTGCCCCGTGTGGGGCACGGGCCATTTCTTTTCGGGTCAATGTCCTTCCATCAGGACTGTTACTACCAGGAAAACTGATTCTACTTGTTTTGCCTGCCTAGGCAGGATATCGAGGCATGTCTCCGGCCACCACTTGCCGTGTGCCCGGCCGGGAGTCCCCTCTGGAGAACCCCGTCATGAGCACCCAGCGTACGCGTCCCCTCGGGCGTCGGCTCGCCGCCGCCAGTGTCGCCACCACCGCGGTCGCGCTCCTCGCCGCCGCTCCGTCCGCCTCGGCGGCGCCCAATCCCACCGGCCCGGTCAAGGGACTCGCCGGCAAGTGCATCGACGTAGCGTCTGGCAACTCGGCCAACGGCACGCCCATCCAGCTCTACGATTGCAACAGCTCCGCCGCCCAGCAGATCAACCTCAACGCGGATGGCACCCTCCGCGTCCTGGGCAAGTGCCTGGACGTCACCCAGTCCGGCACGGCCAACGGCACGACCATTCAACTGTGGGATTGCAACGGCACCGGCGCCCAGCAGTGGATCCACACGCCCGGCCAGGATTTCGTCAATCCCCAGTCCAACAAGTGCCTGGACGTCGCCAACAACAACAGCGCGAACGGCACCCGGCTGCACATCTGGGATTGCGTCGGGGTCAGCAGCCAGAAGTGGACGCCGCCCGCCCACCCCCGGACGTACCGGCGCACGGTGGTCTACTACCAGACCCAGTACAACGGCGGCACGTATGTCTCCCCGCTGGGCCTGACCAACAACAACACGCGCGTCACCGACGTGATCGTGGCCGCCATCCACCTCAACTCCCCCACGCAGGTGCACCTCAACGACCATCCGCCGAGCGACGCCCGGTTCCAGCAGATGTGGCGGGACCTCGCCGCGATGCAGGCCAAGGGCGTGCGCGTGCTCGGGATGGTGGGCGGCGCCGCGCAGGGCAGCTTCCAGCGCCTGGACACCGACTTCAACACCTACTACCCGATCCTCAAGAACATCATCACCACGTACAAGCTGGACGGCGTGGACCTGGACGTCGAGGAGTACATGTCGCTCGCGGGCATCGAGCGTGTCATCCGCGCCCTGCGCGCGGACTTCGGGCCCAACTTCGTCATCACGCTCGCCCCGGTGGCCACCGCCCTGTACGGCGGCGGCAACCTGTCCGGCTTCAACTACGAGCAGCTCTACCGGGACGTGGGCTCGCAGATCTCCTGGTTCAACGGCCAGTTCTACAATGGCTGGGGCTACATGGGCACCCCGGCCAACTACCAGTCCATCATCAACCGCGGGCTCATCCCCGCGCAGAAGGTGGTGGCCGGCATGTTGAGCAACCCGGGCAATGGCGGCTCCGGCTACATCGACATCCCCACCGCCAAGAGCACGGTGAGCGGCCTCGTCGGCACCCACCAGTCCTTCGGCGGCGCGGCGAGCTGGGAGTACTTCAACTCGCTGCCGGGCAACACCGGCGCCCCGTGGCAGTGGGCGGCCGAGCTGTCCTCGGCCATGGGCCGGTGAAGGGTCCTGCACGGAAAGGTGATGAGTCCATGACGTTGAACTGGAAGTATTCCCGCGCGAGCCTGTTCGCGGTGATGGCGCTGGTAGCCCCCGTGGGCGAGAGCCTCGCGGGAACGAACGATGTGACTGTTCAGTATTTGAATTACAACGCCGCCGGCCCGAATGACGACATCGCCGAGGCCAACATCCGGCTGCGCAACAACACCACGGCCGCGATCCCGCTGAGCAGCATCGTCGTGCGCTACTGGTTCACCAAGGACAGCGCCTCGGGAGTCACGGCGGAGTGCTGGTGGTGGGGTGCCTCGCCCTGCCCCAACCTCACGGTGACCACCGGGAACGTTTCCTATACGGGCGCCGACCGGTACGCGGAAATCCGCTTCACCAGCGGTGCGGGAAACCTGGCACCGGGCGCGACGACCCAGGCGATCGATCTCGGCGTGGTGTTCGGCACCAACGTCGACGAGACGAACGACTACTCCTACGGAAGCCACACCAGCTTCATCGATTGGAGCAAGATCACCGTGCACGACGCCGGCTCAGCGCCCACGCAAGGGCTGCGCGGCGGCACGCCTCCCTCGGGTGGAGGCGGGACCCCCGGTGGGGGCGACCCGATCACCACCGAGTTCTTCGACGACTTCAGCTACACGAGCGCCAGCGACACCACCTTCAGGAACTGGTGGAACGTGCGCAACGACTCGAACTGGACGGGTCCCGGGCCCGAGCCGGAGTACGGCGCGCCCTGGGCGGCGTCCAACGTGTCGATCGTCACCGACTCCGCGGTCTCCGGCAACAAGCTGCTGCGGCTCCAGACGAGCACCAGCGGCACCAACGCGACCACGGCGCAGGCCGAGGTGTCCTCGAAGAGCCGCAAGTTCAAGAACGGCACCTATGCCGCGCGGGTGAAGTTCAACAACACCCCGCTGTCGGGCACCCGCTACTTCGCCGACAAGCCCGTCGAGACCTTCTTCACCATCACCAACTACGTCTTGAATGATCCGAACTACTCGGAGCAGGACTTCGAGTACATGCCCAACGGAGGCTGGGGACGTGGAAACACCAGCACCTTGTGGATGACCTCGTGGGAGGACACGCAGCTGCCCATCGAGAACGCGGACCGGGTCTCGGATTGGAACAGCAATGATTACTCAGGCTGGCACACGCTCGTGCTCCAGGTCTCCAGCACCGGCATCTATTATTACATCGATGGCGCGCTGCTGACCTCGCACACCCAGCTCAAGTACCTGCCGGAGGTGAACCAGTCCATCTACTTCAACATCTGGTTCACCGAGCTGGACCGGGCGCAGACCAGCTCGCGCACGTACCACCAGGAGGCGGACTGGGTGTACTTCGCCAAGGACGCCATCCTGACGCCGGCGGAGGTCACCAGCCGCATCGCTGGCTTCCGCACCGCCGGCACCGCCCGGAAGGACACGGTGGTTCCGTAGTCACCCGTCCGTCGCGAGCCGCCCTCCGGTGGATCCTCCCGGGGGGCGGGGCGCGACCTCGACCGTCCCGTCCGCATCCACGCTCACCCGCACCGGCAGGAAGCGCTCGAGGAGCCGTGCATGGGTGGTGAGGTGCTCCGTCACCCGCTCGGGGAGATAGCGCGTCGTCCCCGGCGCGGCCGGACCCAGCCTCCCCGCCGCCAGCAGCGCCGCCGGCAGGAGGATCTGATCGCCCAGGTGCTCGTCCAACGCCCCCGGGCTCTCCATGAAGCGCGCCAGGGACTCCGCCGCCTCGCGGCCCACCGCCTCCGCCGGATGGCCCCGCCGTCCCAGGGCGGTGAACCCCGCGATCGTGTGCTCGAACTGCGCCAGCAGGAAGGTGACCGTGCCCACCGAGCGCGTGGTGGGCAGGGGACGGTTCGCCGCGTGGCTGTAGAAGCCCCGCTCGCGCAGCGCCGCCACCGCCGCGTTGGACTGCCGCTCGGCGATGCCAAAGGGCAGCCCGCCCACGAACGAGCCCACCGCGATGTCCCGGAGCGTCCCGCGCGCCGTGAGCTCCACCCGCCGCGGGGGCTCGCGCACCGGCTCCACCTCCGCGACGAACTCCCCCGCCCCTTCCGGGTAGAAGCCCGCGTGCACCAGGCGCAACGTCATGTGCAGCCCGAACGCCCGCGCCATCGGCTGCCACACGCCCGCGAGGTAGTGGTAGCTCGGACTGTGCGGCAGGTGCGTCCCCCCGCGAAGGGTGAGCGAGCCGCCTCCCGCCACCGCCAGCGGATAGAAGAGACACTGGTAGAGCAGCGGCGTGCTGCCCGCCGTGCCCACCTCCAACACGTAGTCTCCGGGACGCACCGGCCCCGGCTCGAAGCGCAGCTCCGAGGCCCCGACCTCGGCCCCCTCGCTCCGGCCGCCACTGAGGGCCTCCGCTCCCCGCACGCAGGCGAGGTGCTGGGGCCTCAGCCCCGAGGGCTGGCGGTTCGCCCGCGCCCGGTACAGGTGGAAGGACCGTCCGGTGATGAGCGACAGCGAGAGCGCCGAGCGGAGGATCTGCCCACCGCCCTCCCCTTCGCTTCCGTCCAACTCCACTGGTGCGTCGTCACGCTCCGCGTCCGTCATGTCCCTCCAGGGGATGTGCTCCACTCGCAGGCCCCAAGCCTAGGTGCCTCCTGGCGACTCGGCCAGGGGGTACGTGGCGATGGAGCTCGTCACGGATGGAAGAGGGTTGGCTGTTGCTCACGGGAGGCGCGTCACGCCGCTCGCTGACGCTCGAGTCGTCGACGCCAGGGCCTCCGAGACCCTTCTCCTTGATGCGATCCTCCCCTACGTCCTGGTCCGCCACGTCCCGGCGCAGCACGCCGTCCTGGTGCCGGGCCGAACGCTCCATCTCCTCCACGTTCCTGTCAGCTTGGGGGTCGTCCGTCCGCTTGTCCGCCGGGCCCTTGTTGTCCGCCATGGTCGTCTCCCTCTCGGGTGGGCCCCGCGCCTCATGGCACGAAGCCGGGTGATGAGAGGAAGGTCCGAAGCCTCCCGCCAACCGACAAGGGGCCAGGGCCGCCTCGTCCGCTCTCCCTCCGGCTGGCGGTTCCATCGGGAGGCATGGAGGCCTCCCCGCCCGGCCTCCCTTCGGGTGGGACGGGTTCAGGTGGCCCCGAAACGGTGCGCGAGCAGGCCCCAACACAAGCCCCGGTCGCTCACGAGGCAGCGGTCGAGCCCGAGTGCCCGAAGTCCCTCGAGCAGGATGAGGCAACCGGCGGGAATCACGTCCTCGCGCTTGGGCTGGATGCCGGGCAGCTTCTGGCGCTCGGCGAGCGGCAATCCGCACAGCTTGTCCGCCAGTGCCTCCAGTTGGACGCGCAGGAGGGTGCCGCCGTGCACCCGTCCGGAGTCGTACGGGCCGATGGCGTGCTGCACGGCGAAGAGTGTCGTCACCGTGCCGGACATGCCCACGAGCCGGGCGCCCGGAGGGCATGGGGGCAGGACGGAGAACGCCTCGCGCAGGTGGCCCTCCACGTGGGCCCGGTCCTCGGCGGTCAGCGGATCCGACGTCACGTAGCGCTCGGTCATGCGCACCGAGCCCACGTCGAAGCTGTGGCAGAAGGACACGCGGCCCTGGGTGTCGCCGTAGATGAACTCGGTGGAGCCGCCGCCGGTATCCATCACCACGAGGGGCCCGGAGGCGTCACGCCCGAAGTCCGCATAGGCCGAGGTGAAGCACAACCGCGCCTCCAACTCGCCGGAGAGGATGTCCACGGTGACGCCGGCGCGCTGTCGGGCGGCGGAGAGGAACTCGGCACCGTTCTCCGCGTCGCGCGCGGCGCTGGTGGCGGACACGGCGAGGGCCTCCGCGCCGAGGCTCCGGGCCTCGGAGGCGAAAGCGGAGAGCACCTGGAGGGTCTCCTCCATGCCCTCGAGCGAGAGGCGGCGGCTCTTGTCCACGCCCCGGCCCAGGCGGGTGATTTCAGCGCGCTCGCGGACAGCCTGGAAGCGGCCATCGGGCTGGCGGTCGGCGACGAGCAGGAGGACCGCGTTGGTCCCCACATCGAGGGTGGCGTACCGAGGCATTCGCCGGAGCCTATCAGCCCAGCAGCGCCTCCTCTCCGTGCTCCTCACGGCGCTCCTGGCCCAGCTCCGCCGCGGGACGTCAACGCCAAGACGAGTAGGGATGAATCGGATAGCCTCTCCGGTCATGCGAATGACCTGCCTTGCCCTGCTCCTCCTGCCGCTGCCCGCCGTGGCCGCGGTGAAGAACGTCTCGACGGTTGCCCAATTGCAGTCCGCGCTCGCCTCGGCGCGGGCGGGCGATGAAATCGTCCTCGCGGATGGCACGTACGCGGTGAACGCCAACCTGAGCTGCGCGGCGGAGGGCACCGCCACCCAGCCCATCACCGTGCGCGCCACGAACCGGCACGCGGCGCGCATCCAGTTCAACGCGAGCGAGGGCTTCAAGGTGTCGGGCCGGTACTGGACCTTCGACGGCCTGACCATCGAGGGAGTCTGCCCCCAGGACACCAATTGCGAGCACGCGTTCCATGTCACGGGCCACGCGGAAGGCTTCGTGCTGCGCAACAGCCGCGTGCGCGACTTCAACGCGCAGCTCAAGGTAAACGCCACGAAGAACAGCAGTGGCGTCTATGAGATGCCCCACCGCGGCCTCGTGGAACACAACGAGATCTACGACACGCACGCGCGCTCGACCTCCAATCCCGTCAACAAGATCAACATCGACACCGGTGACGACTGGGTGGTCCGCGACAACGACGTGCACGACTTCTCGAAGGTGGGCGGCATCTCCTATGGCGCCTTCATGAAGAGCGGAGGCAAGCGGGGCGTCTTCGAGCGCAACCGAGTCCTCTGCGTGAAGGACTACCCGGGCGGAGACACGCGCATTGGCCTGTCCTTCGGCGGCGGCGGCACGGGCAATGCGTACTGTGCGCCCGCCTTCGATGCGAACGTCCCCTGCGACCCCGAACACACGGACGGAGTCATTCGCAACAACGTCATCATCAACTGCTCGGACGTGGGCATCTACCTGAACAAGGCCGCCAATACGAAGGTGCTGTTCAACACGCTCATCTCCACCACGGGCGTGGACTTCCGCTTCGCCTCCACCACCGGAGAGGCCCACGGCAACGTGCTGTCCTCGGTCGTTCACGCTCGCGACAGCGGCCGCTTCGATGCCGGCACGAACCTGGTGAACGTAGCCACGACCACCTGGAACACCTGGTACCAGGCGCCCCTGAGCGGAGACCTGCGGCTCAAGGGCAACGTGTCGCAGCTCATCGGAGCCGCCGCGGCGCGGGCCACGGTGACGGACGACTTCTGTGCCCGCCCTCGTCCCTCGGGAGGAGCCCATACGCTTGGTGCGCTCGAGCACTCGCTGGGAGACTGCGGCACGGGAACGGCCTCGGATGGGGGGACCGGCAATGGCCAGACCGACGCCGGCACCAGCCTGGGCGACCAACCCCTTCCGGGCACCGGTGACGGGAATGGACAGGGCTCGACGGGCGGAGGCTGCAACGCCAGCCCGGGCCTCACGGCCGGGTTCCTGTTCATCCTGTTGCCGCTGTACGCCGCATCCCTCCGTCGCTGGCGGCGAGCACCTCCGGCGTCGGAGCGCTGAGCTCTTCCTGGCACCTGTTACGTGATGCTCAAGGGCCCGGGGAAGGTGTCCCCGGGGAAGGTGTCAAAGGACTCGTTCCGACACCTCGTCTCCTACAAATCGCCCGACACCCTTCCGGGCTCTTGTGGATTTGCTCTGTGGCTCTGTACCGCATGGGCTTCGAGGTGGCGAGGCCGAGTTCCGAATGGCCCTCGCTGCCGACCGACAAGAGCGTCACCATGCAACCGTGGGGAATGTCGCCGAGACATCCGGTCAGGGCCGCGACTGAAGCCAGAAGCAAGGACATGACCGCTTCGTGGGCCGTGCCAGAGGAAAAGAACCTGGCTCGGTCGAACGCACGTCGTCACCCGCGAGTGCGGTCAGATTTCTGCATCGATCGTTACATAAACCCATTGACTCCTCTTGGCCATGTCCCTACTATTTCTGTGTCGACCGTCACAGAAACATCGAACGCTTGGTGAGCGAATCGACAAAGCGCCCCTCTCACCTCTAAAGGATATGCAATGGCGAATACGTCGAACCGCCAGATCGTCATAGCGGCACGCCCGAATGGCAAAGCCCAATTGAGTGATTTCAATATTATCGAGCAGGCGACACCTTCTCCCGGTGACGGCGAAGTGTTGTTTCGCAACCTGCTTATCTCAATAGATCCCTATCAGCGCAATCTGATGGGTAATGCTTCCAGCGAGCTGCCTCCGATCGATATTGGCCAGCCCATGTCAGGCCCTACCGTCGCGGTCGTTGAACAGAGCAGAAATGCGAATTTCGCCGTTGGCGCTCATGTCGTCAGCTGGTCGGGTTGGCAGGAATATGGGCTTTCCGACGGTTCTGACCTCCAGAAGATCGAGCCTGGGGCGGCGCCGCTATCAACCGCGCTCGGGGTGCTGGGTCATACTGGCCTGACGGCATGGCTCGGCGTCAGCAAGTTCCTTCGTCCGAAGCCCGGCGGCACGTTCGTCATCACTGCCGCGGCAGGAGCGGTGGGTTCGGTAGCAGCGCAGCTCGCCAGGCTGCGAGGGCATCGCGTTATCGGCATCGCCGGTGGGCCTGAAAAGGCGCGGTACCTGAAGGATGACCTCGGTCTCGACGACGCCGTCGACTACAAGGCGCCTGACTTCGCCGAGCAACTTGCCCGCGCATTGCCCGATGGCCTCGATACGCTTTTCGACAACGTTGGTGGGTACATGTTTGAAGCGTTGATGCCCTACTTCAATCATCACGCGCAGATCGTCATCTGTGGCACTATCGCACAATATGACTTCCCTCATGCTCCCGACGGACCGAACCGCCTTCCGGAGTTGTTGAAGTCGTTCCTTTACAGGTTCATTGAGATCCGCAGCTTTGCACTTCCAGACCACCTTGGAAGCTATCCGGAATTCCTTGCTGAGGTGGGCCCTTTGGTATCTCAGGGCAAGATAAAGTATAGCGAGGAGTTCGTGGACGGGTTCGAAAACATTCCGGACGCTTTTTTAAGGCTATTTGACGGCCGCAACCGCGGCAAGCTGATCGCCAGGGTTGGCTGAGCTCACTGCCGGTCCGTCACAGACAGGACGAACGAGGAGTGAGCTGGTTGGTAAACGCGCCCTCGTGAGGGGCGCCTCGCGTGGTATTGGCGCCGGCATTGCGTTGGCGCCTGCGAGCGGAGTTCGCGTTCCGCCATGATAAAAGCCCGGCCCCCGTGGAGGGACCGGGCTTTTGAACGCGTGCTCGCGGGGAGGCGGCGCGGGACGAGCGACTCAGCCCGCGGGGCAGAACGTCACGTTGAGCTGCCGGCCACCGTTGCAGGTGTAGAAGCCGGCCTGGTTGGCCGCCATGGGGTAGTCGTCGTAGGCGAACCCGTACACCGCGCCGCACTGGTCATGCACCCACTTGGCGTACTGGTTGTAGGGCTTGCCGGTGTTGTAGTACTGGGCCACGTTCGTGCTGTCGGGGTTGTCCACCATGCCGCGCGTGATGGCCGAGCACCACTTGGCGCTCTGGTCGAAGAAGGGCGCGGAGCAGGCATACACCTGCGGCGTCTTCGCCGTGCCCGGGTTGCACTGGCCGGGGTACTTGCTCGCGCACCGGGCGATCTCGCTGTCCAGGCGGTTGCACACCGAGCCGCGGCGCGGGTCGCTCGCGTACTCCCCGTCGAGGCAGAAGGAGCGCGGCGCGAGGCAGATGGTGCCGCCCCCCATGTTGTAGCGCAGCCCGTCCGGGCACGCGTTGGCGATGGCCGAGCTCAGCGCGCTGTAGCTCTTGTTGCACTGGGCCATGTTGCAGCCGTTGTTGCCCACGGTGGAGATCTGCATGGGCAGACCCACGTGGTCCACGTACGTGAGGTTGTAGTAGATGTTCTGCACGCCGTTGCCGTCGGGTCCGAGCGTGAACTCGGCCTTCTCCAGCTCGCGCGGCGAGGTGGGCGAGGGCAGCGTGCGGTAGGCGCTCACGCGGCCGCTGGGGTAGTTGCCCGGCGCGTAGTAGGTGTAGCTGCCCCCGGTGCCGAGGTTGCGGAAGATCTTGTTGCCCGCGCCGTCCTTCTCCAGCGGGATGTCGCCCACTCCCGACAGGACGACGTTGAGGGCGAACGGGCACTTGTTGGTCACCACCACGGGGACGGTGCCGGCCGGGCCACCACCACCGCCTCCGCCGATCTTGTCGAAGGTCCAGTGCTGGTTGGCGCCCCCCGTGTACGGGTACTGCACGAGGAGGGTCCCGTTGTCCGCCGAGCCCCAGTACAGATCAATCGCCATGTCCGTGTGGCGCGGGTGGAAGCTGAACTGGTTGTTGCCGCGGGCGATGAACCGGAACTGCTGGTTGTTGGCGCCCACGTAGGACCACTGGTGGAGGACGGCGTTCTGCGCGGTGCTCACATCCTTGATATCGAGCGCCTTGCCACTGTTGACGTTGACGATCTTCCAGTAGCCGTCCGACGTCGGGGACAGGTGGAAGGTCTGCGCGGCGGAGCTATTGCATTCCCACTGCTGCACCTTCGCGCCGTCCGCCGTGCTCGCCGAGTCCACGTCGATACACTTGTTGGTCATCGCCGAGCGGATGACATAGTCGCCCTCGGCGATGCTCGAGACGATGGCCGCCTGCGCCATGCTGTCCATGGCTTGCGGCTCGACGACCTGGCCTGCCTGGTCACACGCCACAGTTGAGGTGCACAGTATCGCCGCGCCCACCAGCCACGCGGTCTTCTTCGCGGAATAGGCCATGTCTTGCTCTCTCGGAAATGGAGACAGGGAATCGATGGGCTCGCTCTATACACGCTGATACGAGACATCACAAATAGTTTAACGACTTTTACGGCTTTTGCCGGCGATTCCTGCTTGACTCACCGCGTCGACGAGGCCACGCCTTGGAAGTGAGGCTCACTTCCAAGGCCAGGCCAAAATTGCACCGTAGGTGAAGGCGTCCAACGCGAACGTCCCGCGCAGCAGCTGCGCCTGGTCCACTGCTCCTTACTTCGGGCAGCGCGAACAGCTTCCAAACGAAATCCGGGAGCTTGTGATTGATGACCAGCGTTTACGCAATGAAGCGTGCTGGTCTGTGTTCGATTAGGGTCGGCGTCCACAAACGTGGACCGTGGACGCACTCTCGACTACGCGCTAAGTCACCCCGTCATCATGACCTTCAAGAAGAGGCGGGCTCAAGGACAGAGGGTGCGCCTGGCGTGGCGCATACCACCCACGTGGGCACCACGCGCATTGGGGGCACTCGCCGTGGGCATCGCGCTCTGGGGCGTGCTCTCGCTTCCTCCCAAACCCATTCGCGTCGCACCCTCGCCAGAGCGGTCCATGCCCGAGGAAGTCGCGACCGATTGGTTGACTCGTGATGGCGGCGCCATCGCCGTGCCCATGCCGCCAAAGCGTCTGGAGCGCCAGCAGGCCCCGCCGTGCGCCCCTCCCCCTGATGGGCAGGTGGAGATCAATGGCGGGTGCTGGAGTCGCCCTCGGCGGACAGCTCGCTCGCGTAGGGCTCGCCCAGGACAACCAGGGCGCACACGGCCGTCTCGTCCACCCGGCGCATGTCTCGGCCGCGCAGCCCCCGGAGCACCGGATCCTCGATGAGGCGGTGGAGCACATCGGCCCGCGCGCGCAGGTCCTCATCGGGCCGGACCGGCCGCGTCATCTCCACGAGGAGCGCGTCGAGGTCCTCCCGCTCCGCCTCGGGCGCGCGTACCCGCTCCCGCAGTTCTTTCAGGGACACGGGGAGGGAGGGCGTCTCGGAGGGCTTCGTCATGGGAGGCGGCCCAGAATACCGTGCAGGGTGTGTCCGCGCATTCCCCCCCTCTCTTGCGCCAGCCCTGCGCGGTGGACCAGTCCAACGGCGTGGGCCAGACAGCGAGCGGACAAAAAGCGCGCTTGGCGGATCCATTTCCCAACCGCACGCTCAACAAGGGTGGAGAGCAGGAGAAGACCACGTCCGACCGTGAGGAACTCCATGACCTTGAAGAAGGTATCGACCACCGCCTCGCTTCTCGTTGCCACGCTGTGGGTGGGCCTCGTGGGAGGCTGCGGAGGAACCGCGGAAGAGAGCAGCAGCGACCCGCGCCTCCAGGGCGACAACCTGAGCACGGGCGAGTCATGGCGCGGCGGGAGCACCCCCCCGGCCGACGAGGGGAACACCCCGGCCAGCGAGGACAACGGCTGGGTGACGCTCTGTCACGTTCCTCCGGGCAATCCTTCCCAGGCGCACACCATCACCGTGGGACAGCCCGCGGTGAAGGCGCACCTGAAGCATGGGGACACGCTCGACGCGTGCGAGAGCGGCACGGAGCCGGATGGCGGCACCACGGACCCGGACGGTGGGACGGGCGGGAGCGACGCGGGGACTCCGGACCCGCAGCCGGACTCCGGCACGGATGGGGGCACGGGCAACCCGGACGCTGGCCCCACGGTGTGTGCCCCCCGGGGCGATGCGTGCGGCGCGGGCGCCGAGTGCTGCTCCGGATTGCAGTGCTCCGCGGGCGTCTGCTCCATCATCCTCAACTGAGCACGGAGCACCTTCACCGTTACCGTGCGCGTGGCACCCCGGCATTGTGGGCCGCCATGCGCAAGGCAACCGCGTGGAGGCGAGCGCGGAGCGAGAGGGGCGCCAGGATCTCCACGCCGTCACCGAGCCCGGCGAGCTGGTCCACCGCCACCTCCTCGCTCTCCAGCCGGAGCTCCGCCGTCCGCCAGCCCTCCGCGTCCTCCGGCCCCGCCGCCGCGAGCATCTCCCGCACGGCCTCATGGGGGAGGAGGTGCGGCAGCAGTCGGCAGGCCCGCCGTGACAGGCGCACCGTGCAGGGATGGCGCAGCAGCGAGCGGTCGAACTCCGCCGAGGTCTGCTCCCACCAGGCGGCCAGCTCGAAGCCCGCGGGGCGTGTGAAGCGCGCTCCGGTGAGCGTGGCGCGCGCCACGCGGCTCACCCGGTAGGTGCGCACCTCCCCGCGGTGGCGTGCGACGAGGTACCAGGTGCCCCCCTTGAGGACGAGCCCGAGCGGGTCCACGCGCCGCCTGACGCCCTCCTTCCCGTAGCGCAGGTCCAGCCGTTGGCACTCCCAGACGGCCTCGGCCACGGCGGGCAGCGCCCCGAGCGGCTCGGGCCGCGAGAACCACCCGGGCGCATCCAGGTGGAAGCGCTCGCGCAGGGCGCCTGCCCTCGCGCGCAGGGCCTCGGGGAGCGTGGCATCCACCTTCGCGCGAGCGCTGGCCGCCACCGCGGCGAGCCCCAGGTCCGACACGGCCCCGGGCGCGCCGGAGAGCAGGAGGGCCGTCGCCTCGGGGGCCGTCAGTCCATCCAGCCGCGTCCGCCACCCCTCCACCAGGCGGATGCCGCCTTGCGGTCCGGGCTCCGTCCACAGCGGCACGCCCGCGGCCATCAGCGCGGCGACGTCCCGGTAGAGCGTCCGGACGGACACCTCCAACTCGGCGGCGAGCTGCGGCGCGGTGGCCTTCCCACGGCGCTGGAGGTGCAGGAGCAACGCCAGCAGGCGGCTTGATTTCATGGCCGCATCCTGCCCGAGAAACCCTGACAGGAGGTGTCAGGGAGGGGCGCGTAGGCTGCCGAACCATGACCAGGACCCAGTACTACGTGGCGGCGAGTCTCGACGGCTACATCGCGGATGCGCAGGGGCGGCTCGAGTGGCTCTTCCAGTTCAACGATGCCGAAGGGGTGATGGAGCACTACAACGTCTTCCTCGCGGGCATCGGCGCCCTCGCCATGGGGGCTCGGACGTACGAGTTCCTCCTCGGCGAGGGCAAGGAGTGGCCCTATCCAGGGCTCCCGACCTGGGTGTTCACCCACCGGCGGCTGCCCGCCTTCCCGGGCGCGGACGTGCGCTTCACCTCGGAGGACGTCCGGGTGGTGCATGCCCAGATGGTCGAGGCCGCCGGGGGCAAGAACATCTGGATGATGGGTGGCGGGGAGCTGGCCGCGCAGTTCGCGGCGCACGGCCTCGTCGACGAGCTGCACCTGTGTGTCGTCCCCGTCTTCCTCCGCGCGGGGGCTCCCCTCCTGGCGGCGGCCCTGCACACGCCGCTCGAACTCGTGGGGGTGAAGCGCTTCGGACAGGGGCTGGTGGAGCTGCGCTATGTCCTCCCCGCGGGCACCCATGCCCGGTATCAGTCCCCGCCGGAGGCCGGTGGAGCGCACGTACCGTCGGCGGCGGAGAGGTAGCGCTGGTTCACCCAGCCGCGCTGACCGTCGGCGGTGTCGACCTCGGCCCACACCTCCTTCGACGGGACGGTCCGTCGGCGCACCTCGCGCACACACGCGGCCGAGGACAGCGCGCCCACCTCCAGGGCACGCCAGTCCGGCACCTCGCGCACCCGGAGCACGTCGTCCGCCGTCACCCCCGTGACCCGCGCCCACGTTCCCTCGGGCACGACCCGAGGCGCCGAGTCCTTCTCCTGGGTGAAGAAGTAGCTTCCTGATTGGCTGTACAGGTAGAGCGTCTCGGGCCCTTCCTCGAAGCCACAGTCCCACACCGAGGCGGGCAGCCGCTCCGTCCTCCAGCCCCGCGCGGGGGTGCCGCGAACCAGCAACGCGCCAAAGACGAACGCGAACTCCCCGTCCGCCAGCGCCCCCAGGCACTCCGCCTCCCCTCCATCGGGATGCGGGCCGAGCAAGGCCGGCGGCGGGCTCAGGGGCCGCCAAGTGTCGCTTCCCATGGGACGCCAACTCAACGTGTTCCCCTCCTTCTTCAGGCAACCCGTGGCGTTGCACGGCGGGTGTTCCGGCGGAGGGGAGTCGTCTTCCGGGAGACCCTCGCCCACCCGGCGCCAGGTCTGGCCCGTATGGCGGTACTCACCAAGCTGGCTCGTGAAGTGTGGTCTGCCCGAGGCGTCGATGCCCGCGCGGAGGAAGCGATGAAGGCTCCGCGCCTCGGGAGGTGGAGCCGGCGGCCGGAGCGTACGCCACCGTCCCGCTTTCGTCCGCCAGCGGAATGCATCGGGAAGCACGATGCAGGGGGCACAGCCCTCGCCCACCGCCACGAGCGGCTGCGTCCGGCCATTCATGAAGGGGGACGAGAGGACCTGCCAGCGCTCCCCATCGAAGCGGGACAGGGTCTCCACATCGAAGCCGTGGCAGAGCGCGAAGGGACGGTGGGGATCGCCCCGCATGCTGACCCGGAGGCAGGGCTGCACCCGAGGAAAGGCGGGCTGGTCAATCACTCCCAGGGGTTGCGCCTCCGTGGTCGTGAGCCGCAGGACATGGCCGCCGACGGTGAGCCACAGCGGCTCTCCCCGCCCTCCGCCGAACACTTCCTGGAACTTCCCCGTGAAGCGCGCCTTGCTCACGGCGGGATGCTTCTGGCGCTGGCCCTTCACCTCGACGCCGAAGGTGCCGTCCTCGAAGAAGAAGCGCACGCCGGGCCGGGGCGAGAACACCTGGAGCGCGCCGCTCTTGTCGGTCACGGGCTGCTCGGCCACGGGCTCCGG
The DNA here is from genome assembly GCF_000335475.2 of Cystobacter fuscus DSM 2262. Lineage (NCBI taxonomy): Bacteria > Pseudomonadati > Myxococcota > Myxococcia > Myxococcales > Archangiaceae > Cystobacter > Cystobacter fuscus. Next base: position 98,283 of record NZ_ANAH02000067.1, read on the forward strand.
GGGCACCGACTCCTCGGGCACGCGGGACAGCGCGCCCATGCGGCCCGCCTTCACCTCCGCCTGGAGGCACCGCTCGGCGTCACAGGCGAAGAGCTGGACCTGGCCCCGCCGTGACTCCACGAGGCGCAGCCGCCGCATTGCCCCGAGCCCGGTGTCCAGCGTGTCCCGCCAGGCGCCATTCCACCAGAGGCTCAGGATGCCGGACCCCTTACCGTTGGCGACGAGGGTGTCTCCGGTGGCGCTCGCCCGTTCTGGCATGAGCGGGATGGGGCCGAGCGTGCACCAGCCCGAGCCGCCGCAGTGCTCCGCTTTCAACTCGGGTGGGGACTCGGGCGCCTGGAGCAGGAGCACGGCGAGGAGCGCGGTGAGCATGGCGCGGGACACTGCCCGAGCCAGGCGCGGCCATCAATGGACCGCTGGAGGCGTCAGTCACGCGGGAGGCTTCGGGCAGAAGTCCGTGCCAGGTTCGAAGGACAGGTCAGCCCGGGGACGCGTCGCCGCGAGCGAACTCGACGAGCAGCGCCAGGGACTCCTCAGCCCGAGCGGAGGGGACGAAGAGGTGATCGTGGAAGTAGGCCGAGACGGGGTTCACGCTGATGCCCCGGGCCGCCAGCCGATTCGTGATGGCGGCGAGGAAGCCCACGGCCTCGAGGCTGGAGTGGACGGAAAGGGTCAGCATCCGGAAGACGGCGGTGTACGGGAGCCCGGCGGCCTCGGCCTTCTCTCGCGGGAGAATGAGGGTGAGCCCTTCCTCCTCGTGGAAGAGCCCGAGGGGCTCGAGGGGTGCGACCTCGAGCAGGGACCGCCGGGTGGTGATGAAGACGAACTCACCCTCCCGCAGCACCGGCTTCATCGACTTCAGCAATACACCCAGGTTCGTCTCGCCGGACATGACGTTGCATCCTCCTCGTCCACGAAAGTTAGAACAAAGGTCAGGAGGTGCGCACGCGAGTCAAGACTGAAGCGAGACGTGGGTCGCGAGCGGAGCGGCCTCCAGCCCCTGGGCTCCGGCTGCTGCCCGGTCAAGAGCGAGCCTGGCAAGGAGTGCGTTTCACCCCCAGCCCTCTCGAGGGAGGGGGCTGGGTCTGGCCACGCCCGCGCGTGCAGTTCTAGCCCTTGCCCTTGCCGGGTGGGTTCGAGGGCCGGGTGGTGCTCGGTGCATTCCGAGGCTCCCGCGGGTTCTCGCGGCGGGAGTGCTCATCGAGTGCCGACTGGTGCTGCTGGGTCTTCGGGTTGAGCGCATCCGATCGATCGTCGTTGGGAGTCCGCGTCTTCTTCTCATTCCGTGCCATGGATTTCCGCTCCTGGCGACCCGCTCGGAAGTGAGCGGCCGTCGCCATGTCTGAAAGTACGGATCCATCTCCCCACCAGCAAATCGCGCTGGCATCATCTGTATCGATGCAGCGGATGCATGCGCTGATGCATTCACGCCCTGGCCATCCGTGCGTGGGACCGTCGGGTCCGGGAGAATGAGGGCATGGGTCATCCACTCCAGGTTTGGATGAAGGCGGCGGGATTCGAGTCCAAGAGCACGCTCGCTCGTCGCATCCTCGCGCGGGTCCCCGGGCTCTTTCCGGAGACAGCCGCGGAGCAGCGCCATCGCCGGATAGGCCTTCAGCTCACCCGGCTCGAACAGGGCAGTCTCTCCTGGTGGCGTGGGAATGAGGAGGCGCTCAGGGTCCTGGCGGACCTCCTGGGCATCTCCGAGCAGCACCTGCTCCAGGGCGGGCCCACCATGGGGCTCGTCGAGTTCGACGAGTTTCCGGTGCTGCGCCCGATGGATCCAGCCACGGAGTTGCCACCTCGGGGGACGGGTTGGGCGATGCGGGCCGCGACATCGGAGCGTGAGACCGAGCCCCGGTTCGATCTCTTCACCAGCCTTCCCGAGACAGAGGCGCATGTCTGGATCCAGGTTCCGCCCGGTGCGGGAAAGAGCCTGGCTGCCCGCGTGCGTACGGCGCGAAGTCAGCTCCACGGCTCCCTCCCACTCGAGGAGAGCCCACGGGAGCCCGAGAGCGCTCCGGTTTTCGGGCCGAGGGCCGCTCGGGTGCAGCACTGGTTCACGGTCCTTACCGCCCACCGCCTGGCCGACCTCGAGCTCTCGAGGTTCTCCACCAGGACACCGCTCTTCATCGAGGTCGGGTTCGCGGATCCCCAGACCGATCGGGAGGCGCTCCAGTCGCTCAGGGACTGGAAGTCGGTGGTCGTGGTGGCCTCCTTCGCACGCCCCGGAAGCGCCGATGTGCTCTCCTACGATCCCGAGTGGCGGATGGATCGGCGTGAGTGGGCCTTCTGGCAGGACCTCGAGTGGAGGCCCATGGCCGGTTGGCGCCAAGAGGTCATCGACTGGGCCGCCAGCAGGCTTGGCACGGAGCGGAAGGGATTGCTGCCCAGGGAGTTCGGCACCTGGCTCGAGCAGGCCGACCCCGGAGAGCGGCTGGTGCGCACGCCCGGAGAACTGCTCACCCTGTGCCACCTGGCCCATGAGATGGGGACACGCCGACTCGTCCGTCAGTTCGCGGATGGGTGGAAGGAAGACGTCTCCCGGACAGTCGTGCCCCGGATGCTCAAACGCGAGATGTCGGAGGGATCGGTCCGGGCCTCCTGGCTGCGTGCGGCGGGGGCCGATGCGGTCCGCACCCTCACCCTGGCGGCTTTCAGGGATGTGGCTTCGCCCTGGCCGCCCAGTGCCACGGTGGAGACCTGGGCGGGTCGGCTTCCGGAGATCTACGCCGCACCCGTCTCGGACAAGGTCCTCGACGAGAAGCTGCTGGCCATCGCACGGGGACGCAACGAGAACGAGCGCAAGCAACGGGCCCGGGAAGCCAAGGCCAGCATCCATTCCCTCTCACCCGCCATGGCCATCGAGTACCTGTCCTCGACACGCCTGATGCGTCTCCAACCGGATGGAGGGCTCGGCCCGTACCCGCACTGGATGGTCGAGACGATTGCCCGGCAGCAGGTCGAGGAGGGACTATTGCGGCTGCCCACGACCTGGGGGCGCTGGGCCGCCGACCCGGGCCGTCAGCACCTGGTGGACGAGGTGCTCGACGCGCTCCCATCGCGTCGGCTCCTCTCCCTGTCGGAGCAGGTGGTTCGTGAGCATGACGGCTCCGAGTTGGGGTCCGTGGGGGCCGTGGACGCACTCTTCTCGGCCTGGGGCCGGAGGCTCGAGAAGGAGCCCGCCGCGTCGGATGCGCTGGAGACGCTCCATGCGCTCGCGCTTCGGCAGCTCGAGGTGCTGGGCGGACGTTCCGGGCGTACTTGCCCGATGACCCGACCGGGGTTCGGTGAGGGCTCGAATGCGTGGCTCGCCGATTGTTGGTCCTGGTCCTTCGCCGTTCCTCCCCCCGCCTGGCCGGTGGCCCCGGAGCTTCGCTGGCACTTCCCGGGTTGGACCTCTCCCGCGCTCTCGGATGAAGGTGCATGGTGCCTGTCCTGGGTCGAGCGCGTGAAGGGACGCGTCGATCAGGACTACACACGGCTGGTGGCCCGCGCGAGCCGGGTGCTCGAGTACGGCGGCCCCACCCTTCCCCCGAGGGGAATTCCCTACTTCCTGCTGCCCGCGTTCATGGTGTCGGCCGCCCACCATGACATCGCGCTCGTCTCCCGGCTGATCGCTCAGGCCGTCCAGCAGGACGGTTTCGTGGAGGAGTTGTTGCAAAGGCTTCAGCAGGAGGGGCCCCTGCTCCAGCGCGCGCTTGCCGCCTCGGTCTTCCATGGGCTCGCGAAGGAGGCCGGGGGAGTCATGTTCCTGTTCGAACCCCAGGCGAGGACTTCCTACTCCACCCCCGAACGCCACCCCATCGCGCCCACCCTGGCGGAGTGGCTCTTCACCTGGCTCGATGATGCGGCAATCGTTCGAACCCTGCAGGAGAGCGGTCCGGGCCATCTTCCATTCAAGCTGGAGCGTGTTCCTCCTCGGCTCCTGCTCCACCTCGTGCGGCACTACGTCCAGCACAAACCCAGAGAGCTCCTCTACTTCACCAACCTGAACGTTCACCGGTTCAAGCCCGAGCACATCCCCGTGCTCGAGCTGCTCACGGAAAAGAGCATGGGAGGCGTGGCGGCGTACAATGCGCTCTGGCGGCTCGCCCCCGAGGTGGCCTTCCAGAAGGCGTTCGATGCCCAGGGACAGTATCTCCTCTTGGAGTTCAGCCTGAGGGACGACCTGTCCAACGTGTTTCCCCGGGACTGGTACGGCCGGATTCTCGATGCGCTCGAGTCCTGCCCTCGCGAGCAGTGGCCGATCTGGTCTCTTGACTGGCTGGCCTCGCGCATTCGTGCGGGGGGCGCGCTCGTGGAGCGAGCCTACGCGCTGCATCGTCGGGGGAAGGCCGAGGGCCGTCCGGGCTAGCCGACTTCTGGCTGTACTCGCCCTCGAGCATCGGTTCCCCTCGGGGCTCAGGACGGCACGGGCAGGGCGCGCAGCAGGGTGACGTCCGAGCCGGGCGGCTGGATGCGCAAGAGCAACATGCTGCCGGGTCTGGCCGAGCGCAGCGCCTCGGCGGCCTCCTGGGTGTTGGCCACCTTCTGATCGCCCACCTGCCGCAGCAGCGAGCCCGGTGGCAGCTCCGCCTGCTCCGCCGGGCTGCCCGGATCCACCCGCACCACGCGCACGCCCTGGCCCTGGGGATCATCCGCCAGCCGCATGCCCAGCCGCCCCTTGGCGGGGGCGTTCTCCTCCTCGCGCGAGGGCACCTCGGGCTCGCCCCGCTGGGCGGGCCGCGTGCCGAGCGTCACCTGCAACGCCAGCGGCTTGCCGTCGCGCAACACGTGCACGGAGACGCGGCTGTCCGGACGCAGCAGGCCCACGGCGCGGGTGAGGCTGCCCGCCGAGACGATGGGCGTGTCCTCCACCCGGGTGATGACGTCGTTGTCCTGGAGCCCCGCGCGGGCCCCGGGGCCGCCGTCGTTGACATCGGCGATGATGGCGCCCTTGTCCACCTCGAGTCCCAGCGCCCTGGCCAGGTCCGGCGTGAGATCCTGCGCGGCCAGGCCCAACCAGCCCCGGCGCACCACGCCGTCCTTCTCCAACCGGGGCAGCAGCGAGTGGATGAGGTTGCTGGGCACGGCGAAGCCAATGCCCGTGGCCTCGCGGACGATGGCGGTGTTCATGCCGATGACCTCGCCCTTGAGGTTGAAGAGCGGGCCGCCCGAGTTGCCCGGGTTGATGGCGGCGTCCGTCTGGAGGAAGTCGTCATAGGGCCCGGCGTGGATGTCGCGGGCGCGGGCCGAGAGGATGCCCGAGCTCACGCTGGAGGCGAGGCCGAAGGGGTTGCCGATGGCGAGCACGAAGTCGCCCACGCGCACCGCGTCCGAGTCGCCCAGCGCCACGTGGGGTAGATCCCTGGGCGCGTTCTGGAGCTGGAGCACCGCCACGTCGGTGAGCGGATCCCTCCCGAGCACCTGGGCGTCGAACGCGCGCCCGTCGTCGAGCTTCACGCGCACCCGCTCGGCGTTCTCCACCACGTGGTTGTTGGTGAGCACCAGCCCCTTGGCGTCGACGATGAAGCCCGAGCCCTGGCCCTGCTGCACGGGGCCTCGCGCCCCGCCCTGGGGCGAGTCCGGGAGGCCGAACTGCTCGGCCCAGCCCGGAGGCAGGCGGAGCATCCCCCGGGTGGCGGCGACGGGCGCGCGCGCCAGCACCTCGACGTTGACGACGGCGCCCTTCACCGCCTCGACGAGCGGGGCGAGCGAACCGGGCGACGGCACGGTGACGGAGGGGATGACGGGGGCCGCGGCGGTGGCGGCGGGAGGCGCGGCCGGAGGGGGCGCGGGCGGCGTCGCGCCGAGGGCATGGCAGGCGGACGCCATCATCATGAGGGGAAACAGGACGCCGCGCATGGCATGGCGGGAAGAAGAGGGAGAGGACACGGTGGGGACTCCTTTCGGACCGGGTTCCATACCCAGTGCATCCGTTCGGGAGCAGTCCGTGTGCATCCTCCGCGCCAGCGCCCCGCACCGGCGCGGCGAGCCCCCTCTTCCCTCGGGCACGGCCCACGGAGCCGCTTATTCCCGGGGCATGTTCCAGGGGAGGTCGGGGCAAAATGCCCTAAGCCCCGTGGGCGTGGGGCATTCCTCCCGGGGCGCCGTCACGGGGAGGCGAAGAGTTCCTCGTAGGCCTCGGGCTTGAAGCCCACGAGCACCCGCGAGCCCCGCACGAGCACCGGCCGCTTGACGAGCTTGCCGTCGGCCGCGAGCCACTCGACGAGCTGCGCGTCGCTCGCGGCGTCCACCTTCTCCTTGCCGAGGGCGCGGTAGCTCTGCCCGCTGGTGTTGAGCCACTTGCGCACGGACACGCCGCTCTGGGCAATCCACTTCGCCAGCTCGGCGGGGGTGGGCGGCTGCTCGACAATGGGGCGCACGCGCGCGTCCACGCCGTGCTGCTCGAGCCACTGCAGGGCCTTCTTGCAGGTTCCACAACCGGAGTACGACAGCATCAGGACGTCGGTCTTCATGCCGCCGCTTGTACCAGAGGCGGGCGGCGGGGCTCGCGTCCGGAGATGTGGACTCCGACGCCGAACTCACTGGGGCGGCTCTTCCTCCTGACGGAGGACTTCGGTGGGCACGTTGCGGCGCAGCGGCTCCAGGATGACGACCACCCAGGCGGTCAGAGGCGCGGGCAGGGCCACCAGGGCGAGGATGAACAGAAATCGGATGACACGAAAGGCGAAGCGCAGGCTGGCGCGCACGAACGCGCGCACGGCCTTGGGAAGCAATGTCATGGGGAACTCCTCCAGGTGAGAGACTTTCCAGCGACGGGTGCTGGGAAAGGCTCAGTGGAGGAGCGCTCGATGAAAGAGGAAGAGGCGGCGCGGTGGGGCCGCGGTGCGCGACTCCCGGAGGGAACCCGGCAACGCCACGCGGGCGGGAGCACGGGGAGAACCCTCGTCCGGGTGCTCGAGATGAACGGAGGCATCCACCGCCGGGCGCTGGCGCGCCGACTCGTGGCGCTCGACCCAGACAGCCACCGCGGCCTCGGAGGCCGGATGCGCGTGCGCCGGCAGGCTCGCCCCGAGGACCGAGAAGCACGCCAGCGCGAGCCTCAACCACCGGGCGATGTGATGAGGGAAGCCGCGCATGAGCATCAACCTGACCATGAACGCGCCCATGTCAAACGCTGGAAGGGCGCGGCCCTCGCGGTCATGCTGCGCGCATGTCGAGTCCCTCACACCCCCGTGAAATATGCGGAACCAGAGTAGCTCTGCTCTGCGGACACACGGTTGTTACTCCGCCTGAACACTTTCTTAGGGCCCGTCGAGCCCCGTCATCAGTTCGGCACGACCCTCGCCACGGAGCGTAAATATTCCTGTCGCGTCCGTGCCCGAGTCGCCCGAGGCGGGGCCCATCGTCGCGTCCACCACCGTGAACTTTACCGTTTTGACTGCGAAATAGCCCGGCGGAACTGAGCGGGGATCTGTGTCGCTGACCGAGTCAACTCGGAGGGTGCCGGAGACAGATACCCACCCTGCGGTTCTACCCTGGCTCCCCTCAATATAGTAGATGATGCCGGTCCCCGGATCACTACTCTTGGAAGAAAAGTCTGGCACCAACTTCCACAGCTTACCGGTCTCGGGCTTCCCCTTGAGATTGAGCATCACCTGGTGACATCGGAACTCACCAGTGGGCAACTTGCAATCCGATATTGCCCAGATGTTGGTAATATCAAGATCTGCCGAGTAGGCGCTGGAAGAGGGCTGTATATGCAATTCGTACGTCCCCACACTCGCGTTTGAGTCCTGGGGATTCGACAAGATGACCGTAAAGTCACTCTTCCCTGTCGGCTTCGGGTTATCGTCCGTGCCCGGGCCTACACCATGACAACCCATGAGGGAGAAAGAGAGGACGCAATAGCCTAGCAATACAATAAGGCGCATGGAAATTCTCCGGATTAAAAGAGGGGGACGCCCCACTCGTCACACTGACACAGAGTGTGACCGTGGAGCAACAAAAACCACTCTCCGTGTATGGAGGAGCATTCAGCGTTTGCCGATGGTAGACGCCTTACTCAATAGACTGGCACCTGCACCGAGATGTTCCGGTTTCCGTAGTCGACTCATCAGTGGGCGCGTCCGTTCCAGAATGGATACTCCCCTCGATTGGACTTACGTGCCGCCTCGCGTTGACCCTTCCCGCGCAAACGCCCGCTGGGGCAAAGTGCGTGGGCAGGGGGGAACACACATGGGAACGCTTTCCACGCTCTCGACGCTGATCGGCGCGAGTCTGGGCACGGCGGGTGCTGCTCGACGAGGAACGCCAGGAGGGGTCGGGCATCGGAGGGCCCGTCGTGACAACTCCCAGGGAGACCACACCATGAAGGCCTACGAACTGCAGAGCACCACCGGCATCGAAGGCTGGGTCCAGGTCGAGAAGCCCCAGCCCCAACCGGGCCCCGGACAGGCGCTCGTCCGCATCCGCGCCGTGTCGCTCAACTATCGGGATCTCATGGTCGCCAAGGGCACCTATCCGGGCGAGAAGGCGCCCCTCATCCCCGTCTCCGACGGCGCGGGGGAGGTGGTCGCCGTGGGCGCGGGCGTCACGCGCGTGAAGCCCGGGGACCGGGTCGCGCCCACCTTCTTCCAGGTCTGGACGGATGGCCCGAGCACCCCCGAGAAGGTCGGCAAGGCGCTCGGCGGGAGCGTGCCCGGCGTGCTCGCCGAGTACGTGGCCCTGGACGCCGAGGGGCTCGTCGTCCTGCCGGACTGGCTGTCCTTCGAGGAAGGCGCCACCCTGCCCTGCGCGGCCGTCACCGCCTGGAACGCGCTCGTGCCGCAGGGAGGACTGAAGGCGGGCCAGACGGTGCTCGCCCAGGGGATGGGCGGCGTGTCCATCTTCGCCCTCCAGTTCGCCCGCATCCTCGGGGCACGCGTCCTCCTCACCTCCAGCCATGATGACAAGCTGGAGCGCGGCAAGCGGCTGGGCGCGGAGGGACTCATCAACTACAAGAAATCGCCCAACTGGGAGGAGCAGGTGCTCGCGCTCACGGAGGGCGAGGGCGTGGACCACGTGCTCGAGGTGGGCGGCGCCGGGACCCTGCCCCACTCGGTGCGGGCCACGAAGAAGGGGGGCCACATCGCCCTCATCGGCCTGCTCTCCGGCGCCATGGGCAAGGCGGACAGCGTGGACACCGGCGGCAAGCCGCTGCGCATCGAGCCCACCTACGTGGGCAGCCGCGTCATGTTCGAGGACATGCTGCGCGCGATGAGCCGGGAGAAGACGAAGCCGGTCATCGATCGCGTCTTCCCCTTCGCCCAGGCGCGCGAGGCGCTGCGCTACATGGAGTCCGGAGGCCACTTCGGGAAGATCGTCATCTCCGTGTGAGCCACCCCTGGTGAGCAGCGCGGGCTTCTTCAGGGACGTGCTCCTTCGAGGGTAGGCTGTCCGGCATGCCGCTGAAGGTGATGACCCTCAACATCCTGATGGGTGGAGAGGAGCGAATGCCCCTGCTCCTCCCGCTCATCGCCCGCGAGAACCCGGACGTGCTCGTGCTGCAGGAGTGCCTGGGCTGGGAGGATGGCGAGCGCCTCGGCCAGGTCGCCGCCGCGATGAACCTCCCCGTCACCGAGACGCACGTGCGGCTGGGCACCGCCCGCCCCCGCCCGAGTGGCAACCGCTACCACGTCGCCGTCGCGAGCCGTCTGCCTTTGCGCTCGGCCCGCGCCCACAACGACGCCCACTTCATCGGCCACTGCCTGCTCGAGTGCGAGCTGGAGACGGGCACGGCGCCGTTGACGCTCTTCGCCGCGCACTTCGACTCCCACCACGAGAACCTGCGCTTCGTGGAAGCGCGCTACCTGCGCTCGCTGCTGGCGCCCTCGGCCTTCGCCCAGGGAACGTTCCTGTTGGCCGGGGATCTCAACTCCTTGTCACGCGCGGATCCCTATCCCGTGGACCTCGCCGACCGTGTCCGCCGCGTGGGCTTGGACAAGTACGGCCACCCGCCCCGCTTCGACGTCATCGATGAGCTGGAGGGCTTCGGCTGGGTGGATGTGCTGCGCCGACGGCCCGACTCTTCCCGGTGGGTGACCGCCCGGCGCCAGCGCGGCGCGGAGGTCCTCGAGCTGCGCACGGACTACCTCTTCGCCTCGCCCCGGCTGGCCGAGCGGCTCCTCGGTGCCGACGTGGTGGACGTGGGCGCGGCCTCGGATCACCACGCCCTGACAGCGACCTTCACCGAGGCGTGAGCTTCTCGGAGTTCCACTCCGGCCGTACCCCCTGACAGGACCTACTCAAACTGGCTTGGGGAGGAGCCGCCTCGTCGAGACAACCAGGGCAGCTCCGAGGGCCATGTCTCACGGCCAGCGCCAGACGACGCTCACCGGCACGTTCCGGCCAAGGATGAAGGCCCCCGGCTTGGAGCCCTCCTCCATGGCGATCCGTCCGTCCACGTCGCCCAGCACGATGCACACGGGGTACTTCCGGCCATCCGGAAGGATGGCTTGGGTGTAGCGACCCATGACGGCCGGCAGCCTTTCGTTATCCCAGAGTTCGTCGATGCCGGGGCCTGTCCAGAGCTGGCCATGGAGCAGCGTCCCCACCGGCAGGTTGCCATCCCCCCGAGTGATGCGGCTGATAATGGGGCCGTCCCGGTAGACGCCTTCCTCGCCGGGTTTGCCGGGCTGGTTGATGTCGATGATCGCCTCGAGCGGACTGCCCTGCCTGACCTTCAACTCCTGGGACATGGCCTCGGTGGCCTCCTGGGGGCAGTCGGTGGGCTGCGGAGGCTTCACCTGCGCGGCGGGACACCCCAGCCCGGCGGTGGCGCACAACCAGGCGGCGAGGAGACTCGAGGAAGAGGAACGAGGAGCGGTGGGCACGGGCGGACTTCCTTTCGCGGAACGGCGAGGCCCGGGCAGCAGCGCCTCGGGCGGGGGCGCGAGTGTGGAGAGCACCAGCCACAAGGCAAGGCCGAACACGCCAAGGCCCACGGCACCGAGCAGGAGTTGGGTCCCCCAGGCGCGGCGCGGAGGGATGGCGGCAGCAGGGGGCGCGGGCCTCGCCTGCTCCTCGGCTGAAGGCGGGGACACCTCCGGAGCCGTGCTCGCGCCTTCCGGCTGTGCGCCCCGTCCCTCGCCGATGGGCAGTGGCGGTCGCTCTTCTTCAGGCCCCTTGGGCTCTGGCGCCAGCAACCTCGGCGAAGGCGCCACTTCTTCCTCCTGCTCCGCCAGGCTCTCCTCAGCGGGAAAGAGCGGCACCTTCCATGCGGGGGAGGTACTCCCCTTCTCCGCGGCCGCCTCCAGCGCCTGGAGCAACGCCTCGGTGCTGGGGTAACGATCCTCGGGCCGCTTCTCCAGCAGCTTCATGGCGATGTCGCTCAAGGCGCGTGGTGCCAGGGGGTTGAGGAGGTGCGGGGCCACCGGAGGGACGCTGGCGATGACCGCCAACAGCTCCTTGTCTGGCAGCTCCGGATCGAAGGGATGCAGGTCCGTGAGGGCCTGGTAGAGCAACACCCCCAGGGCGTACAGGTCCGCGCTCGCACCGCCCTGGAAGGGCTGGCCCCGCTTCCACGCCTCGGTGCGCGCGTAGGCCAGCAGTTCCGGCGGCAGCAGGTGCAGCACGCCCTCGGGCAGGCCCATGGTCTGGGTGAGAGCACCGGGCAGGCGCGCGGTGCCGAAGTCGATGAGGAAGGGACGCCCGTCCGCGCGGCGGATGAGGATGTTCTCCGCCTTCAAGTCCCGGTGGTAGACGCCGCGCGCGTGCAGCACGCCCACGGTGCGCACCACGTCACTGAAGGTACTCACCAGCTTGGTGGCGTGCGGGGGCGTGCGCCAGCGCCACTCATGCCAGGTATCCCCGTCCACGTAGTCGGTGACGAGGAAGGGGTAGCCCGTGCTGGGACTAGGCCAGAAGTCCACCCCGTACACGCGCAGCAGGTTGGGGTGGGAGGAGTAGGTGAAGAGCGCCGCGGCCTCGCGCGCCAGCCGACGGTAGGTGTTCTTCTCCTCCACGTACGCCTCTTCCGGGTACTTGTCCTCGAAGAGGTGCGCCCGGGAGTCGGAGAGGGGGCGGAGCGCCACCTTCATGGAGTAGGGCTGGCCGTCGCGCTCCACCTTGAAGACGCGCGAGGAGCCGCCGCGGCCCAGCACCTGGGTGATGAGCCAGGGCCCCACCAGGTCACCGGGCTTGAGCTGGTCCGGGTGCAAGGCATGCGTCGTCATGCGTCGTCGCTCCTACAGCTTCACGTTGGGGATGGAAAGGTGCCGGGTGCCGCTCTTGTCCACGATCTCCAGGCGAAGGAGGTCCTCCGCGTTCCAGAAAGGCGCTTCCGTCTCCACCGCCACGAGGCCCTCCTCACCGGGAGCCAGTTGCGCCTTGTCCATGTCCACGGAGAGCACCTTCACCGGGGTGCCGTCCAGCCGGGTAAGGAGCACGGAGCCGGGCACCCACGGTGGCTGCCCTGGCAGGTTGCGCACGCGGACGACGGCGAGCGCCCAGCGGGCGGCGCGGTAGCCCTCGCCTGTCGCGTACTCCAACCCACTCTGGATAGTCGTGCGGATATCCTCGAGGCGTCGGCCCCGCACACCTTGGCGGTTGAGGCGCCCCGAGAAGACGAGCCCGGCGGGTCCACTCGCCCTGACATGGGCCTTGAGCGCTGCGAGTTCCGCCTCCAGTGCCTCGAGCGTGCGCGGGCGGCGCACCACCTCTACCTCCTTGTCCACCACCCCGGGGCGCGTCACCAGCGCGAGCGTGGCTTTCGCCGGGGAGGCCCCGTCCCGGTAGCGCACCCGCACCACCAGCTTCTCCTCGGCCCCCAAGTCCACCGAGGGCTCCAGGGCCACGAGGGTGTCTCCCACGTCCACCCAGGTGAAGCGGAAGGTACGGCTCTCCACCTCCACCGCGGCCTTGTCCAGGGCGGCATCGAAGCGCAGGTAGGTGGTGACGCCGGCGGCCACGCGCACCTCCAGGCCTGGCTCGTCCGGGTTGCTGGGCAGGGTGACGCGGCGCTCCTGGCGCTCGCGGGCGGGAGACGGGGGCTGAGCTCCCGCGGTGGCTCCCATCAACAGGAGCGCGAGCGAGAGCAACGGGAGAAGTCGGGTCAGGGTGGATACCTCCTGAGTCCACCGTAGCAGATGTCGCATGCAGCACCACCATTTGCGGTACGACGAGGGCGGTCGGAAGAAGATCCCAACCGTGGAGGTGCTGTTCCACTGAACTGGAACAAGGGCTGGAGCCTCTTCTCCCCACTCTTGAACAGCATGCTGACAGGTGGATGCTGTACGCACGAAATGGCCCGCGTTGACGCGTCGTTCAGCCTCTATTTCCCGCCGCCTGCTTCTGAATGGAGGCGCTCCCTCAACGCGCAACCTCTGTCGTTCTTTTGCCCATGGTCTGGCGGATGCTCGATTGTCTGGCTCTGCTGACCCTGGTCGCGATGAGAGTGCTTCAAACGGGGATGTTTTCGACCCGCCGTCCTGACGATGTGAAGTGCTCTACACCGCGGAAGTGAGTCGTCGACGCTCCGTGTCTGCTGGGGCATAAGCGGTGCTCTCTCTTTCGAGGAGGCCAGCCGGATGGTTCGACAAATGGTGGTGATGGGAATTGTTGCCATGGGGGTGACGGCGTGGGCCGCGGAGTCGTCGCCTCCACCGTCCAAGCCGCAAGGACCGAGCCCTTCACGCAGTGGCCATCTGCCCATCAACGGCTTGAAACTCTACTACGAAGTGTACGGAGAGCTGGGCAAGTCCAAGACAGCTCCGTTGCTGTTGATTCCTGGAGCTTTCTTATCCACCGACTCAATGAAGCCTTGGGTGGCGGCCTTCGCCGCGAAGCGCTCGGTGATTGTCTTTGATCAACAGGGCCACGGGCGAACCGCGGACACTTCGCGGAAGATGTCTTACGAGCAGTTCGGCGATGACGCCGCGGCATTGCTGCGGGCCCTGAAGGTGGAGCGCGCGGATGTGATGGGCTACTCCCAAGGTGGAGGGGTGGCACTGCAGCTGGCGTTGCGTCACCCCACGCTCGTCAACTCTCTTTGGTAGTCAAGGCGAAGTGGGTGGACGGAAGTAGGTTTCTCGCCAGTCCAGCGTCGGCTACTGTCCCGCGCGCCTTGGCCCTCGCGATCTTCCTGTTCACCTACGTCTTCATCGCCGGAGTCCGCCTCCCCTACCCCCGGTTGGACCGCCCTGGCGGCGCGCTCGTGGGCGCCGTCCTCATGGTGGTGGCGGGCGTCGTCGCTCCCTCCCAGCTCTTCGGCTCCAACGAGGGCTCCCCTCACGCCGTCGACATGGACACGCTCATCCTCCTGCTCGGGATGATGCTGCTCGCCGACTACCTGTCACGCGCCTCCTTCTTCCGCGCCGCCGGCGCCTGGGCCCTCCAGAAGGCCCACACCCCCCGGCTCCTGCTCGTCGCCGTCGCCGCCACCAGCGCCTTCCTCTCCGCCTTCCTCGTCAACGACACCGTCTGCCTCATGCTCACCCCGCTCGTCCTCGTCGTCGTCGAGGACGCGCGCCTGCCTCCCATCCCCTACCTGCTCGCCGTGTGCATGGCGTCCAACTCGGGCTCGGTCGCCACCTTCACCGGCAACCCCCAGAACATGCTCATCCAGGGCGCCTCGAAGCTGCCCTACGCCCAGTTCGCCGCCTACATGGCCCTGCCCGCCATCGTCTCCACCGCCGTCGTCATCGCCGGGCTGCTCTACATCTTCCGCCACGACCTCTCCCACGAGCGCTTCTCCACCCATCCCCCTCCCGTCCCCGTGGATCGGCCCCTGCTCGGGCTCACGCTCGTCACGTTGTTCGGCGTGGTCGCCGCCTTCTTCGCCGGCCTGCCCATGAGCTGGAGCGCCCTCGCCGGCGCCGCCGTGGTGATGACGCTCGCCCGGCGCGTGTCCCCCCGCGAGGCGCTCGAGCGCGTGGACTACGTGCTGCTGCTCTTCTTCGCGAGCCTCTTCGTCGTCGTCTTCGGCGTGAACCAGGCCGGCTGGGCCGAGGACATCCACCGCCTCTTCTCCCCCTTCATGTCCGGCCCCCCCTGGCGCGAGACGCTCGGCTTCGCCGGACTCACCCTCGTGGCCAGCAACCTCTTCAGCAACGTGCCCTTCGTCATGCTCGCGCGCCCCTGGGTGCCCACCCTCCAGGAGCCGGTGCTCGGCTGGCACGTGCTCGCGCTCGGCTCCACGCTGGCCGGCAACCTCACCCTCGTGGGCAGTGTCGCCAACCTCATCGTCTTCGAGGCCGCCCGGGACAAGGTCTCCCTGAGCTTCCTCGGCTACCTGCGCGTGGGCCTGCCCATCACCCTCGTCAGCTTCGTGCTCGCGCTCGCCGTGCTGCTCGCCGAGCACGCGCTGTTCTGAGTCCTCAATCCGGATCCGGCAGTTCCCCGGGCGGCAGCTCCGGGGGACGGGGCTTCACCGGCACCGGCCGCTCCTGGCCCGGCGACTCCGTCTCCGGTCCCGCGTCCGGCCGCGGCGGCACCCCCGCCTTGCGCTCCTTCGGCGTCAGATCCTCGGCGAAGCGCGAGGACAGCACGTCCACCAGGTCCGTCATCCGCTCGCGGAACAGCGCGGGCGTCTTGCCCACCTTGAAGGGATCCAGGTGCTCCACGCCCCCGTCCACCTCGTCCAGGTCGAACGGGTGCCGCCACAGCTCCGAGCGCCCCTCGAGCCAGAACATCCGCGCGTAGCCCCGCAGGTACGCGCCCGCCCGGCCCCCCTTGCTGCGCATGCCGTAGTCCTGGATGACGAACTCCACCACCGTGTCCGCGCGCAGCGTCTTGAGCAGATCGTAGTCCGGCGACAGCGCGGGCACCTCCTCCACCAGGAAGCTCTCCAGCACCGTGGCCACGTGCGCCGGATCCACCGTGTTCAGCCACGGCGCCTCCCGCGGCAGTTGCCGGAAGGTCATCACCCGCAGGCGCTCGGACAGCTCGAAGCGCGTCATCGACGAGACGAGCTTCGCCTCGAGCCGGCGATCCGCTTCCTGGGGCCCCAGCTTCTTCAACTTGTCCCGGTAGGAGCCGTCGTGGAACACGTGGCTGTGCGGACCCGCGCGCAGCTCGATGCGTGAGATGAACGCGGGCCTCCGCACCTCATTCAGCGCGGAGCCCGACAGCCTCCGCGATGAACAGCCCACGAGGAGAAACGCCAGGAGTCCGATGAATGCGCATCGCGTCATGCATCACACATACCCTGGATCCCCGCGCCTACCCAGTAGCGGGCGCAACGGTTGGCGAGCACCCGACGAAGCCGCTCAGACGAGGACCAGATCCTCGAAGGACTGGGTGTGCCGGGCGTCCGTGGCGCTCCCGCCGAGGAGGACCTCGGTGCTGCGCTGACGGGCCTCGGTCAGCTCGGACACCAGGACGAGCACCTGCGGGTGGGTGAGGATGAGGGTGTCGAAGTCCTCGCGGGGCAGCCGCAACAGCGAGGCGTTGCGCACCGCCGTCACCGTGGCGGTGGCGGGCGTCTTGTTCAGCAGGGACATCTCGCCGAACAGCTCGCCTTCGCGCAGGTGGGCCAGGGGCTGGCCCCCCTTGCTCACGGCCACCTCGCCGGAGAGCACCACGTAGAGGCCATCCACCCTCTGGCCCTCGTGGATGAGCACCTCGCCGCGGCGCACCTCCCGGGCCCGGAAGCGCTCCACCAGCTCGCGCCGGTCCTTGCGCCCGAAGGGCTGGAAGAGCGCCGAGGTGTTCATCACCTGCGACAGGAGCCGCTGCCGGCAGAAGCGCCGCAGCGCCCGCGCCACCTGGGGATTGAGGCGCGCGAGATCCCCGAGCACCGGGGCGGAGATCTCCAACACCTGCGTCTCCTCGGCGGCGCCCACCACCGACGCCGAGCGCGGCGCCCCGGACAGGAGCGCCATCTCGCCGAAGAAGGCCCCCTCGCCCAGCACGGCCAGCTCGCGGGTCGTCCCGTCGGATTCGCGCACGATGCGCACGCGGCCCGAGCAGATGACATAGAAGGCATTGCCCCGGCTGCCCTGCTCGATGATGCGCGCGCCCTCGGGGAAGCGGCGCAGCGGGCAGCGCTCGAAGAGCGCGATGAAGGCCTCGCGCGGCAGGTCCGAGAACAGGGGGATCTCCGGCAGCGCCCGCTCGCCCATGGGGGGCGCCGACACGGGCTCCTCGCCTCCCCCGCGCCCGGGCGCATGCGCCGCCGCCAGCTCCACGGCATGCAGCAGCGAGTCCGCCTCGATGACGAGCTCCGGAAAGGACGCACTCGGGGGCGCCTCGGGGGGCACCGGTGCCGCGGGGGGGAGCGGTGCCTCGGAGGGCGTGCGGATCGCCGGCACTTCCATCGTGCGCCGGCGCAGGCCCGGCGGAGACGGAGATGGAGGCGGGGGCGGCTGAGCGGGCGGTGGGGGGGGTCGCTCGGGGAGGGAGGCCTCCAGGGCCTCGTCGATCTCGGGAGGCAGATCGATGAACAGCGCGGTCCGGGGCGGGGGCGCGGGAGGCGCTGGGGGAACGGGCGTCCCGCCCCGGCGCGCGTAGAGGCTCGCGAGCGTGTGCTGGACGCCCTGATGGGAGGGATCCAGCTCCAGGATGCGCTTGCTGGTGGCGATGGCGCGCGGCAGGAGGCCCTCGCGGGCGAACCCCTCGGCGGCGGCCTGGTAGGCGAGGATGGCGCGGCGCGAATCTCCGCCCTTCACCCAGGTGTCGCCCAAGCGCAGCCGCGACTGGTGATCCTGGGGCTCCAGCGCGCAATAGGCCTCGAGCAGCTCGGCGGCCTTGCCGAAGCGGCCCCTGGCGATCGCCTCGTTGGCCTGATCCCTGAGCCGCCGGGCCTCCATATCAGCGGGAGCCCTCGGCGGCGGTCGCCGTCTTCGACAGGGCGAACGTGGCGGCCTCGCGGACCCGGCGGTAGTAGTCGCCCTTGAGCGCGTCCAGGGCGCCGGCCTGCTCCCCCGTGCCCGTGCGCGCCAGCGCGGCGGCGGCCGCGGCGCGGATCTCCGGCAGATCATGGTACAGGTCGCGCGCCACCACCTCGGCCACCGAGCCATCGCCCACTTCCCCGAGCGCGGTGAGCAGTTCCCGGCGGCCGACGCTCGTGGGCTCCTCCAGCGCCTTGACCAGCACGGGCACGGCCTGTTTCGCCTTGAGCCGGCCGAGGAGCGTGGCGGCCAGCACCGACTCGGGACCGCCCTCGGACACCACGGTGTTCAACGCCTCCACCGCGGAGGGCGGCGCCCCGGTGTGGGTGAGCGCGTCGAGCAACACCAGCTTCTCGTTGCTGATCTTGGGCAGCAGCTCCACCAGGACGGCCTGACCGGCCTCGCCCTGCTCGGCGAGCGCCCGGGCCAGGGCCTTGATGAGTTCCCGGTCGGGATCGAACATGCCGTCCCGGGCGGCGGCCACGCCCTCGGGCCCCAGCCGCGTGAGGCCCACCAGGGCGGCGGTGCGCAGCGTCACGCTGGATTCCTGGGTGAAGCCCTTGAGCAGCTCCATCGCCCCGGGAGCACGCACGGCGCCGAGCGCGCGCAACAGTCCGGCCAGGGGCTCCAGGCGCGAGGCATCCACGTCGTCGAAGAGCTCCGAGGGGGGACGCGGCTGCACCAGCGGCCGGCCCAGTTCGCGTGCCTTGGCGGCGTTGAGCGCCTTCACGCGCGACATGAGGCCGGACTGCTTCTCCTTCGTCAGCGCCTCGCGGTCCGCCTCGGTGGCGGCCGGCAGGCTGGGATCGAAGCCCTGGCCGTACTTCTCGGGCAGGGGCTGGGAGATCCAGTCCTGGCGGGCGGCCTTCACGGCGGCGAGTTCCTGCTCATAGGCCTTCTGCAGCACGGGCGCGGAGGAGGAGTCCGCGATGGCCGCGACCGCGTCCACGGCGAGCGCGCGCAGCGAGGCCTCCGGCTGGGAGACGAAAGGCAGCACCTTGGGGAGCAGCTCCTTGGCGGAGGGGCCGAGGCCCACCACCGCCTGGAGTCCACTGGCGGCGGTGGGGAGGCGGGACAGCCGCTCGGCGATGGGCTCGAGCGGGCAGCCTCCGCGATCGCGCATGGCGCGAGCGACGCGGATGGCGTCGGCGGTGACGGCGTCCAGCGCGACGGCGCACAGCGCGGCGTCCGTCTGGGGCTGGCGGGGCAGCTCCAGCAGGCCGTCCATGGCCAGGGGGCTCACCGCGCTCTTCTCCCCGGCCACGGCCTGCAACCGGACGATCGCCTGGGGCTCCTGGAGCCGCACGAGCGCGGTGATGGCGGACTCGCGCAGCTCGGGGAAGCTCTCGTCCAACAGGGGGAGGATGGCGGGCGCGGCGCGCTTGTCACCCAGGTCCCCCAGGCCCCGCACCGCCGCGGCGGCGAGGACGACCTGGCTGTCACGCACCAGCGGCAGGAGCCGGTTGAAGGCCTCGGGGCGGCCACTCTTGCCCAGCTCCTCGGCGGCCCCCACGCGCTCGGGCAGCGAGCCCTCGGACAGGGTGAGCAGGTTGCGCTCCCAGATGCCCTTGGATTCGGCGGCGACGACCTCGGCCATGGGGCCCGGCACGTTCGCCTGCATGAGCGCCTGGACGATGACCTGCCGGGTCTGCCGGCCGCGGCGGCCGTACTGCAGGGTGAGGTAGGCCTTGGCCTTGTCGTTCTTCACCTGCGCGAGCGCCATGGCCGCCTTGCCCTGGACGTCCACGTCGGAGTCCTCGAGCAGCTCGCCGAGCAGATCCACCACGCGGGGATCCTGGCTCTTGCCGAGCGCGGCGGCGGCCTCGCCCCGGACGATGGCGGCCATGTCCTTGGCGGCGCGCGTGAAGAGGGCGAGATCCTCGGAGCGTGACTCCTCGGCCAGCTTCTTCACGGCGAGCGCTCGCACCTCGGGGCGAGGGCTCTGCAGATCCGCCAGGAGTTGATCCCTGTTGCCACTGCACCCGGAGGACACGAGGAGGGCCAGGACGACGAAGAGGGGGCGCGCGCCGGTTCGCATCGTGCGGCGGGTTATATCAGCGGCGCGCGCGAGCGCCCAACTCAGCGACCCTTACGGGGCCCTCGCCCCCTGGGCGCCCCAGCACCCTCACGCGGGGGGCGGGCCTTGCCGAACGAGCCTCCCGCTCCTCCGAAGGTCTTCCGAGCGGGCCTCTCACCGATGTCGCCGCGCGGTCCGGACCGAGGAGCCCGGGCGGGAACCCGGCGCTCGGCGGTCGGATCCGCATTGAAGGATCCACGCTCGGGCCGCTCACCCCGCCCGGCACCCGCGCCGAAGGACTTGCGGGCTGGACGCTCACCGCGCTCGGCATCGGCCCCGAAGGACCTGCGCTCGGGCCGCTCGCCGCGCCCAGCACCCGCGCCGAAAGGCTTGCGAGCAGGACGCTCCCCGCGCTCGGCTCCCGCCCCGAAAGGCTTGCGAACAGGACGCTCCCCGCGCTCGGCTCCCGCCCCGAAAGGCTTGCGGGCCGGACGCTCGCCGCGCTCGGCTCCCGCCCCGAAAGGCTTGCGGGCCGGACGCTCGCCGCGCTCGGCATCCGCGCCGAAGGACCTGCGCTCGGGACGCTCGCCGCGTCCAGCACCCGCGCCGAAGGGCTTGCGGGCCGGACGCTCACCGCGCTCGGCATCCGCGCCGAAGGACCTGCGCTCGGGACGCTCGCCGCGCCCGGCCCCTGCCCCTGCCCCGAAAGGCTTGCGGGCCGGACGCTCGCCACGCTCGGCATCCGCGCCGAAGGACCTGCGCTCGGGACGCTCGCCGCGCCCGGCCCCTGCCCCGAAAGGCTTGCGGGCCGGACGCTCACCGCGCTCGGCATCCGCCCCGAAGGACTTGCGCTCGGGCCGCTCGCCCCGCCCGGCCCCTGCCCCGAAAGGCTTGCGGGCCGGACGCTCGCCGCGCTCGGCATCCGCCCCGAAGGACTTGCGCTCGGGCCGCTCGCCCCGCCCGGCGCCCGCTCCGAAGGACTTGCGCGCGGGCCGCTCACCGCGCCCGGCGCCCGCGCCGAAGGGCTTGCGGGCCGGACGCTCACCGCGCTCGGCGCCCGCTCCGAAGGACTTGCGCGCGGGACGCTCGCTCCGCTCCTCGCTCGGCGCCTCCTGCTCATCCTCCCGAGGCGTCCACGTGTTGCGCTCGGCACGGCCACCGGCCGCGCTCCGGAACGCTGGCCGAGAGCCGCCCTCTCGCGGACCGGCCTCCCGACGCTCGGGACGGCCCGCGGGGGCCCGCGCCGGCTTGCGCTCCTCGCGCCGCGGCGCCGCCGCCTCCTCGCTCACCTCGTCGTCATCGTCCGCATCCCCCTCGAAGCCCGGCGCCGAGCGCCCATGCCGCCGGGGAGGCAGCTTCGGCTCCTTGTCCGCGGGCGTGGCCTTGCCATCCGCCACCTCTTGCAACTGGCGTACCTGGGAATCGGAGAGCGGCCGCAGCTCGCCGGGACGCAGCGTGTCGACGGAGACGCCCGCGTAGGAAGGCCGGTACAGGCGCACCACCGGAGCGCCCACCGCGGCGCACAGGCGCTTGACGAGGTGCGGGCGGCCCTCGGCCACCACGAGCTTGAGCCACGTGTTGCGCTCGGCCCGCTCGAACACGTCCACGGACAGGGGCGTCGCCATGCCGTCCTCGAGCCGCACGCCGCCGCGCAGCTTGTCCAGCGTGGCCGCGTCCGGCGAGCCCTTCACCTTGGCCAGGTAGGTGCGCGGCACCTGGAAGCTCGGGTGCGTGAGCTTGTGCGCGAGCGCCCCATCGTCCGTGACGAGCAGCGCCCCTTCCGCGTCGTAGTCCAACCGGCCCACGGGGAAGAGCCGCTTGCCCGTCTGCTCGATATAGCTGGCCACCGTGGGGCGGCCCTGGGGATCCGACAGCGTCGTCACGACGCCCACCGGCTTGTAGAGCAGGAAGTACGAGCTCTCCTCGGGCGGCGTGACGAGCGAGCCGTCCACCATGACCAGGTCTCCCGGGGACACCTTGGAGCCCA
The DNA here is from genome assembly GCF_000335475.2 of Cystobacter fuscus DSM 2262. Taxonomy (NCBI): domain Bacteria; kingdom Pseudomonadati; phylum Myxococcota; class Myxococcia; order Myxococcales; family Archangiaceae; genus Cystobacter; species Cystobacter fuscus. The sequence goes on from NZ_ANAH02000067.1 coordinate 120,103, forward strand.
GCTCGGTGACCTTCTCGTTGTTCACCGTCACGCGCCCGCTGGTGATGAGCTCCTCGGCGTGCCGACGCGAGGCCACTCCCGCGCGCGCGAGGTACTTCTGCAAACGTTCTGCCGCCATGTCCTACACCTTCCGCCCGTCAACCGGGCTCGGACCCCGAGCCGCCCTCGGTGGGCGGGGGGGTCGGGTTCAAGAGGCTGGTGGCGGCCTGCTGCGTCTTTTCCGCGGCATTCATGGCCTCCTCCAACTCCTCGAGCGCGGCCTCGGAAGCCGCCACGCTCTTCTCCATCCGTTTCTGGAACTCCGGATCCGCCAGCGCCTCCACCGTACCACTGGCGGGGGGTGCAGCCGGGCGCTCCTTTTCCACAATCTCCTGATGTTCCTGCGTGAGCTCGTGGAATTCACGCAGCGTGGGCAGGGCGGACAGGTCCTTGAGGGCGAAGAATTCGAGGAACTCGCGCGTCGTCCCGTACAACATGGGCCGGCCCACCTCCTCCTTCTTGCCGAGGATCTTGATCAGCTTGCGGTCGAGCAGGGCCTTGATGACCGCGCCGCAGTCCACGCCACGGATGTCCTCCACCTCCGGGCGGGTGACGGGCTGGCGGTAGGCGATGATGGCGAGCGTCTCCACGGCGGCGCGCGTGAGGCGCTGGGGTTTGACGCGCAGGTAGCGCCGCACGTACTCGGCCGAGTGGGGATCCGTGCGGAACTGCCAGCCGCCCGCCACCTCGTAGAGCACCACGCCGCTGATGCCGTCGCGGTGGATGCCGGAGATCTGGTTGAGCGCCTCCTGGATCTTCTCCCGGTCGATGCCCGTGGCCTCGTAGAGCTGGTTGAGATCCAAGGGCTTGTCCGCCACGAAGAGCACGCTCTCCACGATGGTGCGGATGCGCTCGGTGGACAGGTTGCGGCTCTTGAGCAGCAGCTTCTCGAAGGAGGACTGGAGGTCGGGCGCCTCGTCGGCCTCGATGGTGGCGACGTCGGCGTCCTCCAGGTCGTCCTCGTCGCCGGGGCCGGTGACGGCGGCGATCTCCTCCTCGGTGAAGGGGCTCGGCCCTCCCGAGCCACGTGCTGGCTTGTCCCCGGGATCCCCGGGGCCCTCGTTACCGGTAGTCACTCTCGTCCATCTCCGTGGGGAGCAGGTTCCTCAGTGCATCCCCGTTGGGCCGCAGGAGGATGGCCGCGAGCGGCTCCTCCTGACTCACCTTGAGCAGCCGCCGCTTCACCATCTCCAGGATGGCCAGGAAGGTGATGATCACCGCCTGACGCGTGCGCTGCTCCTCGAACAGGCTGTCGAACGTGCAGGATTCCGCCGCCGAGAGCTTCTCCGCGATGCGGCGCATGGCGTCCGACAGGCTCACCTTCTCACGCACCACCTCGTGCTGGAGCTTGGGCGCCAGCCGCTCCATCACCCGGTCCAACGCCTCGATGAGCTTGAGGACGCTGAACTCCTGCAGCCCCACCTCCTCCTCGGGGATGGGCACGGCCTCCAAGGGCACGCGGCGCGGGAAGATGTCCCGATCGAGGATGTCCTGGCGGGCGAGCTGCTCGGCGGCATCCTTGTACTTCTGGTACTCCAGCAGCCGGCGCACCAGCTCCTCGCGCGGGTCGCCCGCCTCCTCCTGCTGCAGCTCGGCCACCGCGTCCACCGCCTGCTCGGCCACGTCCTGGCGCGGCAGCAGCATGCGGCTCTTGAGGTGGGCGAGCGTGGCGGCCATCACCAGGAACTCCCCGGCGATGTCCAGGTTGATCTCCCGCATGCGCTCCAGGTACTCGAGGTACTTCTCGGTGATGAGCGCGAGCGGGATGTCGAAGATGTCGAGCCGGTGCTCCTTGATGAGGTGGAGCAACAGATCGAGCGGCCCCTCGAAATTGGGCAAGGCGATGCGGAAGGCGTCACCCGGCGTACGGGGGACGTCCGCGTCGAGCAGCTCCTCGGAGGGAGGATCGCTGGGACCGCCTGTGCTCACCCGAGGTCCTTCACGAGCTCAGGGAATACCCACGGCGCGACGCACCCGCTGCAACAACCGGGTGGCTTCGGCGCGGGCCCGTTCGGCGCCATCCTGGAGGATGCGCTCGAGTTCGGCCGGATCGTTCTGCAGCTCCGTGTAGCGCTGGCGGGCCGGTCCGAACGTGTCGAGGAAGGCCGCGAGGAGCAGCTTCTTGTAGTCGCCATACCCCTTGCCGCCCGCGCGCCAGGAGGCGTCCGCCTCGGCGAAGCGGTCCGCGGGCAGCATCAGCTTGAGCAGATCGTACAGGGGGGCGTTCTCGGTGGGCTTGGGGGCCTCCACGGGGGTGGAGTCCGTCTTGATGCCCATGATGCGCTTCTTGAGCTCCTTCTCGTCACCGAAGAGATCGATGGTGTTGCCGTAGGACTTGGACATCTTCTGTCCGTCCACGCCCGGCACCGTGGCGGTGTCCTCCTGCACACGCGCCGCGGGCAGCTTGAGCAGGCCGGGGGCGTGCCCCTTCTCCTTGCCGTCCGGATCCTGCGGATCGTAGCCCGGCACGTAGGTGAGGTTGAACTTCACCGCCCAGTCGCGCGCGAACTCGATGTGCTGGATCTGATCCTTGCCCACCGGCACGAAGTCCGGGCTGTAGAGCAGGATGTCGGCGGCCATGAGCACCGGGTAGGCGAACAGGCCGAAGTCGGCGCTGATGCCCTTGGCCAGCTTGTCCTTGTAGCTGGTGGCACGTTCCAGGTTGGCCACGGGCACCACCGTGCCGAGCAGCCAGTACAGCTCCAGCACCTCGCGCACGTCGCTCTGGCGGAAGAGCACCGCCTTCTTGGGATCCAACCCGAGCGACAGGTAGGCCATGGCGGCCTCGCGCGTGTAGGTCTCCGCCTGACGGGGATCCCGGAGCGTGGTGAGCGAGTGGTAGTTGGCGATGAAGAAGTAGGCCTCGCCCTGCTCCTGCAGTTGCACGAACTGCCGGATGGCGCCGTAGTAGTTGCCGATGTGCAACCGACCCGAGGACTGCACGCCTGAAAGAATCCGCATGACTCCCACGCCTATAATCGAAAGGGGTGACAGCCCTGGTTCGCACACCCTTGGCCCCCCTGCAACTTTCCTGCGGGTGCGGGCAACCCGCCCCCCCAGCCTGCCCGCCGCCCAGACGGAGGGGAGGATTGTGCGTCCTCGCGACGACATCAAAAGGTGTGTGAATTCAACGGGTTGAGGAGAACTCCGCGTTCCGCTACCCTGACACTCTCGTCTCTCGCGAAGAAGGAAGTCCACGGCATGGAGCGCTTCAAGGGCAACCTGGCCAGCTATGGGCTGTCGCTGTTGATGCCCGCGTTCGTCGACGCCTCGGGGCTCGAGGGGACGCTGAAGGTGGAACGGGGGGCGGTGCGGCGGCAGTTCTTCCTCCGGGACGGGCACCTGGTGGGCGAGAGCTCGACGGAGCCCCGGGAGCACCTGGGACAGGTGCTGGCGCGCATGCGCATCCTGGACGCGCCACGGGCGGCCCAGGCCTTCGAGGCGGCGGAGACGGCGGGCGTGCCCTTTGGCACCTTCGTGGTGGAGCGGGGCCTGGTGGAGCGCGCGCAGCTGCTCGAGGCGATGGAGCACAAGGCGCGCGAGGCGCTGTTCGACTCCTACGGGTGGCAGTCCGGGGAGGTGGAGTTCGTGCCGGGGCTGCCGGCGCCGGGCCGGGTGGTGGAGCTGCCGCGGATGGCGCTGAGGGAGCTGCACCGGGACGCGATGACGCGGCAGCGCGAGTGGAAGGTGTTCTGGACGCTCTTCGCGGGACCGGGGACGACGTTCGGGGTGTGCCGGGAGTTCGCGCTGGAGGCGGCGTCGGCGGCGGAGGATCACCTGCTGTGCATGGCCGAGCAGGGCGTGACGCTGGGCGCGCTGCTGGGGGCGAGCCCCGAGGGGCCGGTGCACGGAGCGCGCTGGGTGCTGCGGCTGTACCGGCGGGGCGCGCTGCTGCCGCGCCAGACGCAGGGGCCGAGGCAGGACGAGGCCGCGGCGCTGGCGGCGCTGCTGGAGCAGGCGCGCCGGCGGGTGGAGGCGGGCCAGTACGAGGAGGCGGTGGCGGTGGCGGCCCAGGCGCTGGAGCGGGCGCCGATTCCCGAGGCGCACGCGCTGTACCGGGAAGCCGAGGTGCGGCTGATGGTGGCGCTGGCGGACGAGGTGCTGGCGCTGGATGGGCGGCTGCTCTTCGAGCCCCTGCCCCGCCCCACCCCGCCCTCGCTGACGGCGGACGACTTGTATCTGTACTCGAAGCTGCGCGGCAGCCGGAGCGTGCGCGAGGTGCTGCGCAACACGGCCATGGGCGAGCTGGCGGCGTACCGGGCGCTGCGGCGGCTCATGGCCGCGGGCGTCGTGCGGCTGCGGCCCGAGCAGGACGACACCGCGGCCCGCGGACGCACGAAGACGGATCCATATGGGGTTCCGATCGTCGTGGTGGGCTGAGCGTCTCAGTCAAGGAAGCGACGCCACCAGCGCCGAGCCTCCTCCTCGGTGAGGACAAGCTTCGTGTACCGGGGGTCTCTCTCGGAATCCCAGCACTGCTCGAGGAACAGCGGCTCGAGCCAGGGCTCCAGGACCCGGGCGAGTTCGCGGTAGGCGGGAAGGCTCGTCCCGGTGGCCAGGTCCCCCGCCTCCGGCCTCTCTCCGAGGGAGACCAAGACGCGCTGCTCGTCTAGCTCCACCACCGTCGTCCCGGCGGAGTCCAGCCGGGATCTCAAGGCGGTTGCGCCTCCGAGTTGAGTGAGCGTGGGAGGTCCGAGGAAGTTGAGCCAGTGAACTCCATCCACGTGATGGCCCATCCACCGCTCGTGGCGCCATGCCGCTCGCAGATCGATGGCCGGGTAGCGCAGAACCTGGGCGCGAAAGGCATTGTCCGCGGGCCGAAGGCACCAATCGAGCTCAAGGGCCAATCCTACGTGGCCGGAAGCGAATAACAGCTTGGAAGCCATATCGAGGGCCAACTGGCGCACGAGACCAGGGCCATGCTCTTCGGGGAACTCTATGGGAAGTGTGGCCGTGAGCACGCTCGCCATCGTTCGCTCTGGAGCGGGCTGCCAGGGGATGCGCGCCCGGTACTCGAGCTGGTAGCCATTCTGGCTGTCCTCTCCCCCGGTGAAGCGAAGCCTTCGCTCATAGCTCCGCTTCTGGATTTCTCTCCGCTCCCAGGGTTCGTAATCAGCAGGGAATGAGCGGCGCTTCGTCGTCTCCAGGAGACGGCGAACCCAACTCCACTGCTCCTCCTCCAGGCGCATGCCCTCGTCATGCGAGAAGTAGACGTAATTGATGCTTTGGGGACCCTGACCCACCGCGTGAATGTAGCTGTCGATGGCGTGGCGCACCCCGAGAGAGAGTTCAGGATGGTCGTGTGGCATGTAAAAGACGATGCGCACGACCTCACGTGCTAGCAGTTGCCGCCGCTGGCGCGGAGGCTCTTCCTGATGGAGCATCCATGGGCCCGGGGGAATGCCACGAAGGCGAAGTCGGGGGTACTGGCCTGTCATCAATCAATGCCCCATTGCCAGAGTCCGCCGGGCGTAATGAGCGCCACGGGACATCTTTTTGTCAGGCGCTGGCCTCTAAGGAAGCGTGAGCCAGGTTGAAGAGAGAACAGCAGGCACCTCCTCATGCGATGTTCAGGCTACTTCGGGGTTATACCGCTGAGCGTCTTCGGGCGCGAGACAGGTGCTCTTCGCCACTTTCCGCGAAGCGCCGCGCCAGTTCGACTTGGCCCCCCGCGCCATGCTCCAACACGTACGCCAGTTCCGCGGGCAGCAGCCAACGGGGACAGCAATACCCGCTTCGGTGAAATCCAATACCGTCTGCGGAGCGCCTTGGGTGAGGCGCGAGTGAACACAGCGCACCTCCTCAGTCAGTGAACCACCGGTTGGAAACACCCGAGCCGGGCTCAGAACCCCGGAGGCCGCTCGCCCGCGACGCCCGAGGCCCGCTCCAGCGCGATCCCCACCCGGCCCAGCGTCCCCTCGTCGAAGAGCCGCCCAATCAACGTGACCCCATGCGGCACGCGGCGCTTGGGCGAGAACGTGGGCAGTGGCCGCGAGGGATTGGGCGCCCAGTCGCTCCGCGCCCGCTCCACCTCGACGAAGCCCGTGCGCAACGTCAGCGAGGGGTGGCCCGTGAAGTTCGACACGGTGAGCATCTCCTCGCGCAACGACGGCACGAGCAGCAGATCCACCTCCCCCATGATGCGCGCCATCTCCCGCGCCACCTTGTGCCGCAACCGGTCCGCCTGCACGAAGTCCACCGCCGACAGGAAGCGCGACTGCCGGAAGAGGTTCGGCCACGCGTCGGGCACCTGCATGGCCAGCGCGTCCACGCCGTGCTCCAACGTGAGCTCCTCGAACGCCGCCGCCGCCTCGGCGAAGAGGATGACGTTGAGCGAGGAATACGGCCAGTCGGGCAGCTTCACCTCGACGGGCGTCAACCCCAGCCCCTTGAGCGTCTCGAGCGCCGCCCGATCCACGTCCGTCGCCGGGCTCTGCTCCATCCACGCGGGGAAGTACCCCACGCGCAACCCCTTCACCCCCGCGGTGGCGTCGAAGTCGAGCCGCGAGGACACGCTCGCCCCATCCCCCGCGTCGGGGCCGGAGAGCACCGAGAGCACCAGCAGCGTGTCCTCCACCCCCCGCGCCATCGGCCCCAGCTTGTCGAGCGTCCAGCTCAACGTCATCGCCCCGGTGCGCGGCACGCGGCCATACGTGGGCCGCAGCCCCGCCACCCCACAGCGCATCGACGGCGAGACGATGCTGCCTCCCGTCTCGCTCCCCAGCGAGAAGCCCACGCACGCCGCCGCCGTCGCCGACCCCGGTCCCGCGCTGCTGCCCGACGCGCCCTCCTCCAACACCCAGGGGTTCTTCGTCTCGCCCCCGAACCAGATGTCATTGAGCGCCAGCGCCCCCAGGCTCAGCTTCGCCACGAGCACCGCCCCCGCCCGGTGCAGCCTGTCCACCACCGTCGCGTCGGTGGTGGGAATCCGGTTGCGGAAGGGCTCGGCGCCGTAGGTCGTCGCGATGCCCGCCGTGTCGACGAGATCCTTCGCCCCCCAGGGGATGCCGTGCAGCGGCCCGCGATACCGGCCCGCGGCGATCTCCTTGTCCGCTCGCCGTGCCTGCTCGAGCGCCAGCTCCGGCGTGAGCGTGATGACGCACTCGAGCTTCGGATCGAAGCGCCGCAGGCGCTCCAGGTAGATGTTCGTGAGCCGCTCGGACGACAGGGCGCGCGACTCCACCCACCGCGAGAGCTGGGACACGGGCGCGAAGGCGATGTCCTCGTCCTTCTGGGGCAGCGGCGCCCCCGTGGCCTTGCTCCGGACGAAGCGGTTGCGCGAGGGTGCGCTCTTCACCCCCGGGAGCGCCGGATCCCACCGCGTCGCGGGAGCCAGCGACGGCTCCAACGCCACCCGGCGCGGCCCCGTGCGCCGCTCGAGCAACGGAGCCATCATCTCGCGCCAGTTGCCCGCCGCCTGCGCGCGCTCGGCCGGCGTCAGGGTGACGCGCATCAACTTGCTGGCCTCCTCGAAGGTGGCCGCGTTCACCTCCGGTCCCACGGACGAGGCGGTGCCGAACGCGGGCGGAGAGCCCGCCGGGGCCGGGGCGCCCGTTCCCGCGTCGGCAGGCGCCGCCTCCGCCCGGCCCGCCACCACCGCGCCCGCCACTCCCAGCACACTCTGGGTCAAGAACCACCTGCGTGATGAATCCGACATGGGAAACCTCTCCTGGGCGGGTGACGCCGCCCCCGGCCCTGGAATAAAGCGCATTCCTCCCCTCCTCAGGAGTCCGAAGCATGTCTCTCACCGCCGTCTCGCGCCTGTCCCCCCTCCTCGTGCTCGCCCTGGGCCTGAGCCTCTCCGCTTGTGGTGGCGTGCCCGAGAGTGCCTGCCTCGTCGGCTCGGAGCAGTACCGCACGGAGCTGTTCTTCGGCATGAATCGGCAGAACGACGCGCCCGTCACCGACGCCGAGTTCAACGCCTTCGTCGACACCCTGGTCACCCCCCGCTTCCGGGACGGGTTGACCGTGTACGACGCCGATGGCCAGTACCTCATGGACAACGGCAATCTCGTCCAGGAGAACAGCAAGGTCATCCTGTTGCTCCACGATGGCAGCGCCGCGCGCTCTGCGGACATCAACGCCATCCGCGAGGAGTACAAGCAGCGCTTCCACCAGGAGTCCGTGCTGCGCATCGACTCGCCCTCGTGCGTCGCCTTCGACTGAGCGGCGAACTCCCGCGCTGACCTCCCCAGCAAGGGAGGCACACGGGTTCGAATCCCGTCGGGGGCTGGGTCTCTACTGCTGGTAGACCCTTCGGCTCCCGGCTCCGGGCCATTCCCGGCTGTTCTAAAACGATCCGCTCGCGTGCTGGCGGCACGCGGCGGTTCGTCCTTCGTGAAGGAAGATGATCATGGACCGTATCGACGCCATGCGCGTGTTCGTCTCCGCGCTCGATGAGGGAAGCCTGGCCGCCGCGGGCCGCGTCCTCGGACGTTCGCCCGCCACCGTCACGCGCGCCATCACCTTCCTGGAGAGCCACGTGGGCGTTCAGCTCCTGCACCGCACCACGCGCTCGATCCGCCTCAGCGAAGCCGGTGAGCGCTACGCGGCCGCGTGCCGCCGCATCCTGACCGACCTCGAGGAAGCCGACATGCTGGCGGCTGGCGAGCGCGGCGCGCCCCGAGGTCTTCTCACCATCACCGCCCCACTCGTCAGCGGCTCCCGCATCCTCCGTCCCATCCTCGACGCCTTTCTCGAACTGCAACCCGCGGTGAGGGCCCGCCTGCTGCTGCTCGATCGCACCGTCAGCCTCATGGACGAAGGCATCGACGTGGGCTTGCGCATCGCGCACCTGCCCGACTCCAGCCTCGTCGCCACGCGCGTGGGTGAAGTGCGCAAGGTGCTCTGTGCGTCGCCCTCCTATCTCGACTCGGCCGCGCCCATCGAGAGCCCGGCGGATCTCGCGAGCCATCGCTGCATCCAGATGAGCGCGTTCGGACAGGAGTCCTGGAACTTCCCCCCCGTGCGCGGCGCGAGCGTGGCCCGGCACGTGGCGATCGAACCGAGACTCGTGGTCAACACGGTGGAGGCGGCGGTGGAATCCGCGTTGGAGGGGCGCGGAATCACGCGCGTCCTCTCGTATCAGATCGCCGATGAGGTGGCCGCGGGCAGGCTCCGGATCATCCTGGCCGAGGACGAGCCCACGCCGCTCCCGGTGCATCTCATCACCCCGGAGGGGCGGCTGTCCGTGCCGAAGGTTCGCGCCTTCTTCGACTTCGCCGCCCCCCAACTCAAGGCGGAGTTCGCCCGCCGGCAGCGCGCCTGCGCGGACTGAGGACGCTCAGGACTCCTCGCTCGCGGACGCCGTCTTTCCCGTCCGCTTCCAATATTCGAGGACGGGCAGGCCACCGATCCCCCAGTCCTCGTATTCGACCTCGTCGATGACGACGAAGGTCGCCGAGGGCGCCTTGTCGATCACCTCCCGCAGGACCTGGGTCATTCCCTCGATGATCCGGGCCTTCTGTTCCGGGGTCGCGCTGCCCTTGGTGAACTTGACGTTGATGTATGGCATGGGACTTCTCCTGTTCGTACCGCGTTACCAGTGACCGGCGTGCTGGCCGCCGTCGACGTGCAGGGTCTCGCCGGTGACGAAGCCCGCGTCCTCGAGATAGAGAACAGCCTGGACGATCTCGTCGATCCGCCCCATGCGGCCCAGCGGATGGAGCCCGGCGAGCGTCGCGTGGGTCTCGGGGGCGTGCATCGGTGTCTGGATGATGCCAGGGGAGACCGCGTTCACGCGAATGCCCCGGGACGCGTATTCGATCGCGAGGCCGCGGGTGGCGGCATCGATGCCCCCCTTGGTCAGTGAGGCGAGCACCGAGGGAACGCCGGAGATGGGTTGGTCCACCAGCGACGTCGTCACACTCACCACATGGCCGCCCTGGCCCTGTTCCAGCAACCGCGCGATCACGGCTTGGGTGACGTAGAAGAAGCCCGCGACATTGACGCCGATCTTCTTCGTGAAGTCCTCGGCCGTGTAGTCGGTGAAGGGTTTGGCGATGAAGATGCCGGCATTGTTGACCAGACTGTCGACGTGTCCGAACTTCTCGACGGTGGCGGCGACGAGCTTCCGGGCGGTCCGCGCGTCCCCGACGTCGCCGTCGAGCGTCAGGACCTGGGGATCGTCGCCGAAGGTGCCGGGCTTGATCGAGCGCGAGTTGGCGACGACGCTCCAACCCTTCGCACGATAACCCCTGACGAGTTCGGCGCCGATGCCCTGCGAGGCTCCAGTGATGATGACGACCTTGTTGGCGTTGCTCATGGTGTGGCTCCTTGTCTTTCGAACATGGTTCAGGCCTGCAGGTGGCGCGCCAGGAAGTCACGCATCAGCGGCACGATCTCGTCGGCCTTGTCCTCGAGGGCGAAGTGGCCGCTGTCCAGCAGGTGCAGCTCGGCATTGGGCAGATCACGCAGGAAGGCCTTCGCGCCCTCGGCCGGGAAGATGTTGTCGTTGGCGCCCCAGACGATCAACGTGGGCGGCTGGTACGTCCGGAAGAACTCCTGGAACTTCGGATAGAGCACCACGTTGTTCCGGTAGTCGTAGATGAGCTCCAGTTGGATCTCGATGTTGCCCGGCCGATCCAGGAAGAGCTGATCATGGAGCCAGGCCGCCGGATCGAGGCGGGACACATCCTTGACGCCATCGACATACTGGGACCGGGTGCCCTCGAGCGTCATGAAGGGCCGCACCGCGTCGCGACGCTCGGGTGAATTGTCGGCCCACAGCGCCTTGATGGGATCCCAGAAGGCCTGGAGTCCCTCTTCATAGGCGTTGCCATTCTGGGTGATGAGCGCCGTCACCCGCTCGGGATGCCTGAGCGCGAGCCGGAAGCCCGTCGGCGCGCCATAATCCATGACATAGAGCGCGTAACGCCTCGCACCGAGCTGCTCGAGCAGGGCGTCGATGATCTCCGCGTAGCTCGCGAAGCTGTACGTGAACGCCTCGCGCGAGGGCATCGCCGACAGACCGAAGCCGGGAAGGTCGGGCGCGATCACATGGTAGCGATCCGCCAGCGCGGGGATCAGGTTGCGGTACATGTGCGACGAGCTGGGGTAGCCGTGCAGCAGCACGACCACGGGCGCATCGGCAGGCCCCGCCTCGCGATAGAAGATCTCCAGACCCCCGACCTTCGTGGTCCGATGGTGGGTGACGGGAAGGGGGATCGAAGTGGTGGCGGACATGTTGTTCTCCGTGGGTTGCGTTGACGAGGACAGATCTAGTTCCCCTCCCCTCGCGGAAGAATGTGCTTCGCCTTGAATTCAGTCTTTCGCTTTACGCAAGAATCGCCGCTGAAGCTGTCGCCCGGACCCATCGATGTCAGGCTACGCGCATGGGACAGACCACCTCCTCTCCCCTCGTCGTGCGTGACTACCGCCCCCGCGGACGTGGATTGCGGAGGGAGCGCACGGCTCCATTCACGCAGGAACCGGGGGCGCCATTTCCCATCGCGGGGGCCGAGGGAGACTACCGGTCCCCCCCGGCCTCGCCTTCAGCGCTGGCTCACGGACAGACGCAGGTGCCATTACAGCGGTAGTCGCGAGTGCAGGGCCTGCCGCAGGCCGCCGTGCAATTCGCCTCGCTGCCGTACCACTGGCTGTAGTTGCACGTCCACAGCATCGAGCAGATGGCCTGCTGCGTGACGCTGCCCTCGGGGAGCTGCTCATCGGCGGGGGCGGACTCGGTCACCGGCGCCTGCTCGGGCTCGTACGTACCGCCGCAACCCGACACCGAGACGACGAGACCCACGAAGGCAGCAACGAGGGGGAGAGGAATTCGCATGAGGGACACGCTCCTGGGTTCCACGGGTGGGACTTCGACACGCTCGGCCATGCTGCGTCTGGGCGTGCATGCCCTCACTGTGTCAGACCGTGGGCGTGGCGCCACTTCCATGAGGAGCCAGGAGTCGAGGCGCCATGCCACGCCAAGGCCCAGCGCGCCCGCGGGTCCGCCGAGGAGGAACTCCACGCCGCCACCAATCGCATCTCCGAGGACGGTACCGCGTTCCGGCGACTGCCTCTTGCGGAACTGCCCTGTCCGGTCCGCGGGTCTCGCCGTAGTCGACAGCGTCGTCGAGACCGAGGTCGTCCTCCTGGGGGAGCTGTCGAGGCTTGTGTCCGGGCTGCCCCCAGCACGTCGGCTCCATCCCCTCTCGCTCTTGCCCCGCTTCACTCCTTCCCCCTCCTCGCCTCACTCCTTCCCCCTCCTCGCTCCCATCCCGGTGTTCCCCTCGGGCAAGCCCTCATCAGTCGAGCCCTACTGGTCTGTCGTGTCCGCGAGTACTAAGTCAGAAGTGCTGCCAATGCTGGCAGCGTCACCAGGAAGGAGCAGGATCATGAACGAGATGAATCCGAAGAGGCTCAGCCTGAACAGGGAGACCATCCGGAATCTCTCGGATGAGAACCTGGAACAGGTCGCTGGTGGCCAAAGAAGGGGCGATGATAGGGATCGTGGGTATTCCCGCCGCGACTACCGCGGCTGCAACCGCCCCTCGCAGCGCCGCTATGGCGACAGGTGCCGCGACTAGGCGCGGCTGAGCTATCCGCCTGCCGGCGCCGTGACCGCCTGCGTGTAGAGGCGCAGTGCGACTCACCGCCGGCAGTGTCGTGTTCCTGAACGCAGTTCCTGGCGTTCGAGGATTCTTCCGCGCGAGGGAGGCTGCGGCCGTGGGGATGTTCAACCCAGCTGGGCCGCCACCAGCGTGGCATAGATTCCTTTGCGGGCGAGCAATTGCTGGTGCGTCCCCGCCTCCACCAGGGCGCCATCCTCCAGGGTGAGGATCAGATCCGCGCCAGTGACAGTGCTCAACCGGTGGGCAATCACGATGCGTGTGCACTCGAGGGTTGTCAGTGCATGGTTGACCTTGCTCTCGGTGATGGCATCCAACGAGCTGGTGGCCTCGTCCAGCAGCAGAATGGCGGGCTTGCGGACCAGCGCCCGGGCGAGCGCGAGCCGCTGCCGCTGACCGCCGGAGAGCGAGGTCCCGCGATCCAGCAGAAGGCTCTCGTAGCCCATGGGCATGGCGAGCACCTCCTCGTGGATCTGCGCCAGCCTGGCGGCCTCCACCACGGCTTCCAGGGGAAGGGTGGGGTCCGCCAGGGTGATGTTGGAGCGGATGCTCGCGCTGAACAGGGCCGGGTTCTGCAGGACGATTCCCACCTGCTGGCGGACCGAGCGCAGGTCCAGCTCCGACAGGTCCGTCCCGTCGTACAAGATGCGTCCCGAGCTGGGGCGGTACATGCCGAGCAGCAGGTTGGCGAGGGTGGACTTGCCCGCCCCCGAGCGGCCCACGATGGCCACGCGCTGCCCGGGTTGGATTTCCACCGACACGTCGCGTACCACCAGGGGCGCGTGGGGGCCGTAGCGGAACGAGACCTTCTCCAGGGAGATGTGCCCCGTGAGCTTGTGCGCCCGGCGCGCCCTGCCCGCCGGCTGCTCGGGAGGTGTATCCATCACGTCATGGATTCGAGCGAGGTAGCTGCCCAGCAGCTGCAACTGCATCATCGTGGAGACCATGTTTCCGAGCGGCCCCAGGAAGCCCACTGCCAGCGCGTTGAGCGCCAGCATGCTGCCCAGACTGAGCACTCCACGGAGCACCTGCCAGGATCCGAAGCACAGGGTGACGAGCGGTGCTCCCATCCGCAGGGTGCTCAGCAGCGAGTCGACCAGGGTGTCGAGCCGTCCACGCTCGAGCGAGATGTTGAGCACATCCACGTACAGCCCCGACCAGCGGTCCACCGCCCGGTGCTCGCCCCCCATCGCCTTCAAGGTCTCCATGCCGGTGAGGAACTCCACCTCGTAGGCCTCGGATCTCGCCGACGCCTCCAGGCTGCGGGCCATCAACTCCGCCTGCCGCCGCCAGCTCCAGGCGAGCACGCCCACCTGGAGTGTCGCGAGCCCCAGCGCCAGCACCGCCAGGGGCACGTTCACGATGAACAACCCCCCCAGGAACAGGATCACCAGGGAGCCATCCAGCAGGCCTGAGAGCACCCCCGAGGTCAGCATCTCGCGGATGGTGCTATTGCTGCTGAGGCGGTTGAGGAGATCGCCCACCGGCCTGCGCTGGAAGAACACATACGGCAGCTCCACCAGGTGCTCCACGAAGCCCAGCGTCATGCGCGCATCCAGCTCGGTGCGCAGATGCAGCAACAGATAGGAGCGCACCATCGACGCCAGGAACTGGAAGAAGATCAGCGAGCCCATCGCCACGCTCAGCACGAGCAGCAGATGGTAGTCGCCGCGGGGCACCACCCTGTCCGTGATGGCCCCGGTGAGCGCTGGCAGCCCCAGGGCGAAGAGCTGCACCAGCAGGGAGGCGAGGAGGATGCGGGGCAGCATCCCCGATTGAAGCAGGAGCTGCTCCAGGTAACGCCGGATCGGCAGCTTCTGGCCCTTCTCCTGCACGAAGGTGTCGCCAGGCTCCAGCAGCAGGGCCACGCCCGTGAACGACCGGCGGAACTGGTCGAGCGGCACCCGCCGCCGGCCCAGCTCTGGATCCACCACGTCGACCCAGCCCTTGCCCAGGCGCTCGAAGACCACGAAGTGGCGGAACTCCCAGTGGAGGATGGCGCCCGCCGGGAGGTAGTCGAGGTCCTCCACGTCCAGGGTTACCCCGCGGCCACGCAGCCCATACCAGCGGGCGGCCTTGAGGATGGCCAGCGCGGTCGCGCCGTCCCGGTCCGCGCCGAGAACCTGGCGGATGTCCTCCAGGCGCACCACCTTGCCATGGTACGAGAGCACCATGCCCAGACAGGTCGCGCCACAATCACTGGCATCCATCTGCTGGAGCTGGGGAATCCGCCTGCGGCGTGCGGGCAGACCCAGCCGGCGCAACTCCGGGAATCGTTCCAGCAGGGAATGGAGTGGGCTGAGCATGGCGTGTCAGTGGAACAGGGTCTTCAATCCGGGGATGATGGTCAGGAGGATGCGCTCCGACTTCACCCGCGCATCGACCGTGCCCAGCATTCCGTCGAAGTACGCGAGCCGCTTGCCATCCGCCTCGAAGAACCGGGAGGGGGCGTGGGCTCGCACCAGCACCACGGCCCCATTGACCGTCAGACTTTCCGCCAGCTCCGGGCCCAGGTACCGGCGTACCTCTTCCGGCCCCACCAGCGCATCCCCGACCTGGTCGATGATCAGCTCCTGGTATTGATATTTGAAACCCTCCAATTCCAGGCGCATCGTTCCTCCCTTGGCGAGGAGCGGGCGGGACCCGCCGGGAAGCATCGCGATGACTTGCATGGGTGAGTCCTCCTGCACCAGAGCGACCACCATCTCCCCCTCGGTGAGGTGTTGGCCGCGCCGGATCCGCACGTCGCTCACCACCCCCGCATGGGGCGCCCGCACTAGGCGCTGCTCGAGCTGGAACCTCGCCAGTTCCATCTCCGCACGCAGCGAGTTCAGGGCCTGGCTCACCGCCTCGTTCGTGAGATCCCTCATCCGTTGCATCAGGAGCAGCTCGAACTCGTGCTCGTAGCGCTCCAGGCTGGCCTGCTCCGGCCCGGCGAAGAAGCGCGCCAGGATCTGCCCCTCCTTCACGCGCTGTCCTGGATGCACCTCCACCGAGGTGACCCGCCCCGCCGAGAGCGCTGTCACCTCCAGCCGGTCCTCCATCCGCACCACCGCCGGACCGGTCGCGTATTGGGAGATCCATCCAAATATTCCGAACGCGACATAGAAGCCGACCACCGCCAGCAGGAGCCAGAAGCCCCAGCGTGTCCACGAGGGAGAGAGCCGCAGGACGCTTCCCTGCTCCTTGGCTCCAGCCTGATAATCGAGCGCCTCTTTCCGGAATATCCGATCGTGCTCTGCCATCTGGAGATGTCCACCTCGAAGATGGATAGGGAATGCACGCCTGGACAGCCTATGCAGGGGGGTTTCGCCCTCGTTCCGGGGTGCACCCGCGTGTCGGGCGGGAAACCGTGTGCATTTCCGGGCGATGGGGGTGTTGCAAAAGACATCAACACCCGCCCTGTTGCCGCATCGCCCGCGTGAGGAAAAGACTGTATTGAATGGGAGGCCGGAACAGAGGACGTCGTCCAGCGCGGCGGAGGCAGGCTTTCATGACGGGATGGACGACGCTGCTCGAGGGTTCTCTGCGGGAGCGTGCGCTGCGGACCGTCGAGGAGATCGCGGGGGCGCTACGCGAGCGCCAGGGGGTGGAGGGGCCGACGCTCTCGGGAGGTCTGGCGGGACTGGCCTTCTTGTTCGCCGAGCTGGACCGGGCGCAACCCCAGCAGGGCCACCGGGCCTACGCGGAGCAATTCATCCTGGAGGCCGCGTCCGCGCTCGAGGAGCTACCGCTCCCGCCGTGGCTGTATGTTGGATTCTCCGGGATCGCCTGGTCCATCTCGAGACTCGGGACGATGGGAATCACTTCGAGCGAAGGCCTCGAGGAGATCGACGAGGTGCTGCTGGGCCTGGTCTCCCGGCATCCGTGGAACGTGGACTACGATCTGGTCTTCGGGCTGATCGGCCTGGGAATCTATGCACTCGAGCGGATGCCCCGTCCGGTGGCGGTCCGATGTCTCGAGGAGATCGTGGCCCGCTTGGAGGAGTGCTCCACTCCCGCCGGGCCAGGGCTGTCGTGGTGGACCCCGGCGCGGCATCTGCCGGAGGCGCAGGCGGCTGTGTATCGCGAGGGATACTTCAACCTCGGCGTCGCGCACGGGGTGCCCGCGGCGGTGGCCCTGCTGGGGCTGATCGCCCGGGCGGGAGTCTCCGAACGGAAGGCTCGCGAGCTCGCCATGGGAGGGGCACGCTGGCTCCTGGCGAACGTGTTGCCCGACAGCCCGGGGGCTCGCTTCCCCGCCTGTGTCGCGCCGGGCATTCCCTCCGAGCCCGCTCGCTCCGCCTGGTGTTACGGAGACCCCGGCGCCGTCGTCTGCCTGCGGATCGCCGCCCGAGCGCTGTCGGACGGCGAGCTCGAGCGGGTGTCGCTGGAGATCGCTCGCGAGGCCGCACGGCGCCCGATGGCGCAGGCCGGGGTGCGCAACGCGGCCATCTGCCATGGCTCCGCCGGCCTCGGGCATCTCTACAACCGGCTCTACCAATCCTCTCGGGAGCCAGTGTTCAAGGAGGCGGCCACCGCGTGGTTCGCCCAGACGCTGGAGATGAGACGTCCCGGGGAAGGCCTGGCCGGCTACCTCTCCTGGTATCCGAAGAGCGATGAGGATGCGGACACGGAGATGGGCGGGGAGCTGGATGGGACCCTGCTCGAAGGCGCCGCCGGGATCGCGCTGACCCTGCTGGCGGCATGTCACCCCTTGCCTCCCACCTGGGACGGCATGCTCCTGGCCTCCATCCCCGACTGATCTCGCACGCCCATGAACCACTCCCCTTCCAAGGAGAAGTCCCAGGCGTTCGCGTTCTCCCCAGCGGGGTTCTTCGCGCTGCGCACGCCCCTGTTGCCCTTCGAGGAGCTGATCAGGTGGGGGGAGGGGCTGGAGGCCCCGCGCTTCCAGCCGGGCGCCCCGGGGCTCGAGCCGGCGCTGCGCCGGGACCAGGCCCTCCTCCGGGCACGCCTGGGCGAATGGCTGCGGCGGCCGGAGGTGCGCGAGGCCCTCTTCGTGGCCTCGCCGAGCCTCCATGAGTGCCTGGGCCTCTGGGAGCGACAACCGGAGAGCGAGCGCGGAGTGAAGGTCGAGCACAGCGTGGTGCGCTACGTGCTCCGCATGGCGGGGCGACCCACCCCCTTCGGACTGTTCGCGGGTTGCTCCGTGGGCGAGCTGGGTGAGCGGACGCGGCTGCGGATCGGCCCTCGCGCCGACTACCGGCGCCACACCCGCCTGGACATGGACTACGCCTGCCTGCTCGCGGAGGCCCTCTCTCGAGTGCCCGAGTTGCGCCGGTCCATCCTCTATCGGCCCAGCACCAGCCTGTACCGCGCGTGTGGCCGGCTGCGCTACGCCGAGGGACGGATGAGCGAGAAGGCCCGATCGTACCACCTGGTGGCGGTCGAGCCGACCGGGTACCTGGAGGCCACGCTGGCCCGCGCCCGGGAAGGCGCCTCGCCCGAGGTGCTGGCGCGTGCGCTGGTCGAGGGGGATCCCGAGCTCGACCTCGCCGAGGCGGAGGAGTACGTCGAGGAGCTGATCGACAGCCAGCTCCTGGTGCCCGAGTTCTCGCCCCCGGTGACCGGACCGGAAGCGCTCCCCGAGCTGCTCTCCCAACTTCAACGGCTCCCCGGCGGAGCACGCTTCGCCGACGCCCTGCTCCCGGTCCAGTCCGCCCTCGAGCAACTGGATGACGGTGGGCTCGGCGCGCCGAGCGAGCGCTACCTGGAAGTGGCCCGAATGCTCTCGGGGCTTCCCGCGCCCGTCGAGCTGCCGCGGCTGTTCCAGGTGGACATGGTCAAGCCCGCCCCCGAGGCCGTGCTGGGACGGGAGGTGGTCCGCGAGTTGGAGCGCGGCGTCCAGTTGCTGTACCGGCTCGCCCCCGCGTCGCCGCCGCAAGAACTGGAGCGCTTCCGTGAGGCGTTCACCCTGCGGTACGAGGGGCGCGAGGTCCCCCTGCTGGAGGCACTGGATGCCGAGGCGGGCATCGGTTTCAACCCCGCCAACGTCCCGAGCGCCGAGGTGGCACCGCTGCTGGCCGGGCTGGTCCTGGGCGGGGCGGCCGGCGAGGCCGCGGGCGCCAGTTTCGGCGAGCGCGAGGCCGTCCTCCTGCGCAAGTGGGAGGAGCACCTGTGCACGGGACGCCAGGTTCTCGAGCTGGATGACACGTTCGTCGAGCGCCTGGCGAACAAGCAGCGCCAGCCCCTCCCGGACTCCTTCGCGGTGGTGGCGGCCGTGGCGGCGGAGTCCGAGGAGGCGCTCGCCCGGGGGCGCTTCCAGCTCCTGCTCCAGGAAGCCACCGCCCTGGGTGCCAACCTCCTGGGCCGCTTCTGCCACGGGGATTCCCTGCTCCACCGCAAGGTGGAGGAGCTGCTGCGGGCCGAGGAGGCGCTCCGGCGGGACGCGGTGTTCGCGGAGATCGTCCACCTGCCCCAGGGCCGGGTCGGCAACATCCTCGCCCGCCCGGTCCTGCGTGGGTACGAAATCCCCTACCTGGGGAGGTCCGGTGCTCCGCGCGAACGGCAGATCGAGGCGTCCGACCTGAGAGTCTCCGTCCAGGACTCGCGCATCGTGCTGCGCTCGGCGCGGCTGGGGCGCGAGGTCCTTCCCCGGATGACCAACGCGCACAACTTCCAGTTCCAGAACCTCGGGCTCTACCGTTTCCTCTGCACCCTGCAGTACCAGCAGCACCTGAGCGGACTGATGTGGGACTGGGGTCCGCTGGCCGGCGCCGGCTTCCTGCCGAGGGTCACCCATGGGCGGTTGGTGCTCAGTCTGGCCAGATGGAACCTCGGGCGCGACACCTTGGAGGGGCTCGGCAAGGCGGAGGGAGCCCAACGCTTCGCCGCCGTCCAGGCGCTCCGGGCCGAGCGGCGCATGCCCCGCTTCGTCACGCTGGGGGACGAGGAGAGCCTGCTGCCCATCGATCTGGACAACGTGCTCGCCATCGAGACGCTGGTCCAGCAGCTCAAGGGTCGGCCCCTGGCGACGCTGGTGGAGATGTTCCCGGGGCCGGACGCGTTGGGCGCGCAGGGCCCCGAGGGCCGCTTCGTCCATGAGTTGGTGGTGCCCTTCGTCCGCTCCCGCCCCAAGGAGTCCGCGCGCCTCCCGGTGGGCCCGGGCCGCCCCGCGCAGGAGCCGCGGCCCTCCAGCCCGGCCCGCGTTTTCCTCCCCGGCTCGGACTGGCTGTACCTCAAGCTCTACACCGGCGCGGCCACGGCGGACCGCCTCCTCACCGGCACGGTGGCTTCGCTGGTGAAAGCCGCGCTCGGCTCGGGGGCGGCGGATGGGTGGTTCTTCATCCGCTATGGCGATCCGGACTGGCACCTGCGGTTGCGCTTCCACGGCACCCCCGCGCGCATGAGGGAGCTGGCCGGCGAGCTGTCCGGCGCGCTCGCGCCGCTCCACCAGGAGCAGCTCCTGTGGAAGGTGCAGCTCGACACCTACGAGCGCGAGGTGGAGCGCTACGGCGGACCGGAGGCCATCCTCCTCGCCGAGCAACTGTTCCAGGTGGACAGCGAGGCGGTGCTGGAGCTCCTCGCGCTGCTCCCGGGAGACGCGGGAGCGGACGCGCGCTGGCGGCTGCTGTTGTGCGGGATGGATCTGCTGCTCTCGGACCTGGGGCTCGGGTTGGAGGCCCGGCTCGCGGTCGTCAACGCCTCGCGCGAGGGCTTTGGCCGGGAGTTCCAGGTCGATCGCGCCGTCGAGCGGCGGATGAATGAGCGCTTCCGCGAGGAGCGCCGGGGCCTGGAGGAGCTGCTGGGTTCCAGGAGAGCGGGCAACCCCGTTCTGGCCAAGGGGCTGGAGGTGCTCCAGCGGCGCTCCGACAGGCTGGTGCCCATCGCCGCGGGGTTGAAGGGGCTGGAGGCGGCGGGGAAGCTGAGCCTCTCCATCTCCGAGCTGGCCGAGAACTTCCTGCACATGCATGCCAACCGCATGGCCCGGTCAGCGGCGCGCGCGCAGGAGCTGGTCCTCTACGAGTTGCTCACTCGCCACTATTCTTCCCTGGCTGCCCGCCAGTGGAAGGCGGCGCCGGGGGACTGAGCCCGTCCGCCAGTGACACGCGAGCCATCATGCCTGCCCGGACGGCATCGTCGGACGAGTGCAGGATGGCCAGCGCGAAGATCATCCGGGAGGGCGTGTCCACCTCGGGGGAGATGCTCTCGAGCCTCCCGGGGAACTCCTTGTCCAGGGCGGGGAGGAAGACGCGGACCGGGAGGCCGACGGTGGCCCTGCCGCTGTGCGCCTCCGGAAGCGCGAAGCGGACCCGGAAGCGGCCCGCCTGGATGAGCCGCAGGATGGGCGCTCCGGCTTGGACCCGGGTGCCGGGATCCAGGTAGCGCATCGCCACCACGCAGTCGAAGGGCGCGCGGAACACCGCCTCCTCGAGCCGCTGGCGGATCTGCGCGAGCGACGCTTGCCGCTCGTGGATGAGCGCTCGCGCGGCGGCCACCTGGGAGCGCGCGGTCTTCTGTTCGTTCCGTGCACTGGCGATTTCATCGGCGGAGAGGACGCCCGTGGGGGGCTTCAGGTAGCGCTGGAGCCGTTCGGTGGCGGTGTGCGCCTCCACCTCGACCCGTTTCTGATCGGCCTCCGCCTGTTCGAGCTGGGCCTGGGCCATCCGCTCCGTGCTGCGCAACTGCTCCAGCGCCATGTTCCCCAGGAGCGTTCCCGCCTTGAGGCGATCCCCCGGCTGGACGCCGAGGCGTGCCACCTGGCCCTCGAACGGGGCGATGATCTCCACCATTTCGTTGCCAAGCACTACGCCCAGGAAGCGCTCACCCTGGGAGGAACCCTCGGGAGAGGGCTCGGCGCTGGGGGCCGGTTTCTCCGGGGGAGTGGCTACGCTCTGTCTTTCCACCTGGTCGGAGCACCCGGCCAGTACCGAGAAACCAAGCACCGCGGCCATGGTGCGCATGGCGGTGAGGTTCTGTCTCCGCACCCGAGGGAGTCAATCTCCGCGCCCCCCGCCGGGGCGACACCCGTCACGCCCTGGACGGATGAAGGCCCGGGCTGCTCAGCTCGTGACGGAAAGGGTGCCCCCCGGGGGCGGGAGATCCACGCAGAAGCGCTGGAGTTCCAGGCGCCCGAACTCGGCGAGGTGGCTCAAGTGGGTGTACGAAGTCAAAACACCGCCCGGGCCTCGTCGCCCATCATTTGCTGGCGGACGAGAGGAATCGGCGAACTGCTTCCATGCCGCGCGACCGCCGCGCGTGGCGGTCCAGTCGTCGCGGAGTCTGCGGATAAGAGTGACTGAGGAGCATCAAATGGGGTGTAGACTATTCGTGGAAAACCGTCGTCACGTTCACCCTCCGAGTAGGGTGCCAACATCTCCGGACGAGCTCAGGACGCCGACATGTCCGGGGCCGAGTGCTCCCGGCACAGCAGCGCGCTGTCCGCGCGGCTGAGTGGCTCCTGCGTCAACCCGCAGCGGAAGCGTCCCTGCGCCTCCCGCTGGAAGTGACGGCAGGAGGCGCACACCCCGAAGCTCGGCTGACCGTGCGCGACCAGCAGGGCCCGGAGCAGGCCCGTCAGCGAGGCCTCCAGCTCGCTGCCACCGTCCGGCAGCTCCTCCACGGTGCGGAAGAAGAGCGCGGGGGGCAGCAGCGCCCCCAGCAGGGCTCGGCCTTCCCCCGTCAGGTGGAGATGGGTGACGCGGCGATCCGTGCTGCTGCTCTCCTTCTCGACCAGCCCCCTGCCCTCCAGCAACGTCATCGTCTGCGACACCGTCCCCTTGGTGAGGCCCAGGTACTCCGTGAGCCCCGCGGGGGTGTTGCTGTAGCGGTTGCACACCGAGAGGTAGTGCAACGCCTGCAGGTGCACCGGTTGCAGCCCATGCTCCTGCCCCACGGCGCGCTCCTCGTTGCGCAGCAGGTTCGTGATGCGCTCGAGCAGCGTGTACAGGGATCCGGCACTCATGGCGAGAAAGGTATCGACACCAAACCGTCTTGACAAGAGAACCCAAGGCTCCTATTTGGTATCGAGTCGAAACCAATCGACCGGCCGAGGCCTCCCTGGCCCCGACCCCTCTCCCTTCAGGAGCAACGCCATGTCCCAGATCGCCATTACCCCCGTCACCCCCGCCACGACCCCCGAGGCGTCCAAGCCCACGCTGGAGGCACTCAAGGTGAAGTTCGGCGGCGTGCCGAAGATGTTCGCGACGTTCGCCCACTCGCCCGCGGCGCTCGAGGCGGTGGCCGGCTACTTCGGCGCGATGGGGAAGGCGTCGCTCCCGGCGCGCACCCAGGAGGCCATCGCCATCGCCGTGGCCGAGGCCAACCGCTGCACCTACTGCTTGTCGGCGCACACGGCGCTCGGCAAGCTCCAGGGCGTCCCGGCCGATGAACTCGCCGGTTTCCGCTCCGGCCGCGCGGCGAATCCGCGGGAGCAGGCCATCCTCGACCTGGCGCTGGCCATCGTGCGCACGCATGGCGCGGACACGGCCAGGCAGCTCGCCGCCGCTCGCCAGGCGGGCCTCACGGACGCGGAGCTCGTCGAGGTCATCACCGCGGTCGCGCAGAACGTGCTCACCAACTACCTCAACGTGGTCGCCGGCACCGAGGTGGACTTCCCCAAGGTGGCCTGAAGGCCTGTGCGCGCGGGGGCTGCATCCACGTGACGCGGGCAGATGCTCGTGGTCGTGACGTGAAAGCAGAGACGTGAGCATGTTCGCAACCGCCAAGGAGAGGGCGGCGATGGACATGAAAGAGCAGACGGGGAAATTCCGGCAGGCGAGCACAGGCGAGCCAGCAGAGACAGGCACCTCCTGCCTGTCTCCACCGTCTCCTCGCTTCACCCCTTCCCCCTCCTCGCTCCCATCCCGGTTTTTCCCTCGGACAAGCCCTTATCAATTGACCCGTTACTTGTTTGTCTTGTCCACGGTTTCTAGATCTGAAGTGCAGCCAATTCCGGCGGCGTCCTCAAAAAGGAGCAGGATCATGAACGAGAACGAGATGGACCCGAAGAAGCCCAACCCGAACACGGAGGGCCTCCAGAGCCTCTCGGATGAGGCCCTGGAACAGGTCGCCGGTGGGAACTACGGAGGTGGCCGGGGTGGTCGAGATGGCCGAGGTGGCCGGGGTGGTCGAGGCGGCCGGGGTGGTCGAGGCGGCCGCGGAGGGTATTACGGGGGGTACTATTACGACGACTAGCAGTTGGACCATCGCCTGCCGGTGCGGTGACCGCCTGCGTGTAGAGGCGCGGTGGGCCACCTTCGCCCGGAAGCGCTCCAGACGCTCGGGGGGCGGTCAGGCGGACGGGCGATTGTTGCCGCCGCCCGAGTCCGGACACACTCTGGGCACTGGGGACGTGTTGGGGCGAGGGGGTAGGTGCACGTGGCGGACGCGGACATCGAGTCGTCGGTCGGACAACCGTCGCAAGTCACCCTCAAGACCGCCTTCACCGTGTGCTTCGCCGTGCTCGCGGTGGCCGTGTTCGCGGTGCTCATCGTCAAGACGGAGGCGGCGCTCATCCTCACGGGACTCGCCGCCCTGTTCGCCATGGCGTTGGATCACCTGGTGAGCCTGCTCGTCCAACGCGCGAGGTTCAAACGGAGCTCCGCCATCGCCGTGGTGCTCGCCACGGTGCTGGTCGTCCTGACGGCGCTCGCGCTGATCGTCATTCCGGCCGCCATCACCCAGGGCGAGGCGCTGGCCAACGAGGCACCGGAGCTCATCGAGAAGGTGCGCACCTCGCGGTTCTTCAAGCTGGTGGATCAGCGCTTCGATGTCCTGAATCAGCTCCAGCGCAAGGACCAGAATCCGGCCGGACTGGCCTCGGGCGCGCTGCCCCCCCTGCTCGAGGCCGTCACCGGGGCCTTCAGCCTGGTGGGCGCGACCATCACCGTCATCTTCCTGATGGTGTTCATGCTCGTCTTCGGCCCGGGGCTCGTCCAGCGGATCCTCTCGCAGGCGCTGCCCGAGCGTCGGCCCCGCTACGAGCGCGTCCTGGAGAAGGTGTACAGCGCGACGGGCGGCTACCTGAGCGGCCTCACCCTCATCTGCAGCATCAACGCCCTGCTGACCTCCACGTGCCTGGCCGTGCTCGGCATGCCTTTCTTCCTGCCCCTGGGCATCGCGAGCGGCTTCTCCAGCCTCGTGCCCTACGCGGGGCCCATCGTCGCGGGCGGCTTCGTCACCCTGCTGACGCTCGCCACGGCGGGCGCCTGGAAGGCCCTGCTCGTCTTCGTCTACTTCGTCCTTTACGGGGTGACGGAGGGCAACGTGCTCGCGCCCCTCGTCTTCCGGCGCACGGTGCACGTCAACCCGTTGCTCACCCTGTTCGCGGTGGTCTTCTTCGGGGAGCTCGCGGGCATCATCGGCGCGGTGATGGCGGTGCCGCTGATGGCGACCGCGCAGATCATCCTGCGCGAGCTGCTGCTCATCCGCCGCGAGAAGCTCGGCGACCGCGTACCCGTGCCCTGACGCGAAGCGTGTCTGGGACTACGTCTTCCGGGCGGGTTTGCGCGCGGGCGCCTTGCCGCCCATGCTTCCGCCGCCCCGTCCGCGCACGTCGTCCCCTCGGGGATGGGCATGGTCATACACCGCGCGCAGGCGGGCGCTGTTGACGTGGGTGTAGATCTGCGTGGTGGCCAGGTCCGCGTGGCCCAGCATGGCCTGCACCGCGCGCAGGTCCGCGCCGCGCTCCACCAGGTGCGTGGCGAACGAGTGGCGCAGCTTGTGCGGCGACAGCGGCTTGCGGATGCCGGCCTTGAGCGCGTAGCGCTTGAGCAGCTTCCAGAAGCCCTGCCGGGTGAAGCCGTC
Organism: Cystobacter fuscus DSM 2262; assembly: GCF_000335475.2. Classification (NCBI taxonomy): domain Bacteria; kingdom Pseudomonadati; phylum Myxococcota; class Myxococcia; order Myxococcales; family Archangiaceae; genus Cystobacter; species Cystobacter fuscus. The sequence continues at coordinate 145,458 of NZ_ANAH02000067.1, forward strand.
TCCCCGAGGGGTGACGAAGAGGGCCTTGGACTCGTGCTTGCCCAGCAGCACCGGCCGCGCGCCCTCCAGGTACGCCTGGACCTTCTCCGCGGCGATGGAGCCCACCGGGACGATGCGCTCCTTGGAGCCCTTGCCCTTGGCCACCAGGTAGCCCGCGCTCAACTGGATGTCGTTGATGCCCAGCCCCACCAGCTCGCTCACGCGCAGGCCCGTGGCGTAGAGCACCTCCAGCATGGCCTTGTCGCGCTGGCCCACGGGGGTGTGCTCCTCGGGCGCGGCGAGCAACTGCTCCACCTCCTCCAGGGTGAGGAAGACGGGCAGCTTGCGCGCCGAGCGGGGCGTGTCGATGTCCTCGGTGGCGTCCTTCTCCAGGTACTTCTCGGCCACCAGGAAGCGGTGGAAGCCGCGGATGGCGGCCAGGTGCCGCGCCTGGCTGCGGCGCGACAGTCCCCGGGCGTTGAGCGCCGACAGGTGGCGGAGGATGTCCTCGGCCGTGACGCGCTCGGGCTGGGTGAGGCCCCGCTGCTTGAGCTCCGCGAAGTACACCGCCAGGTCCGCCGCGTAGGCGTCCACCGTCTTGCCCGACAGCCCCCGCTCCGCGCGGATGAAGGCGATGAACGCATCCAGATAGGCTTCCATGCCGCGCCCCTCAGTCCAGCTGGCCCTTGCCCTGGCGCAGCACCTCGAGCTGATCGCCGATGAGCGACACCACCGTGCTGGCCTCCAGCAGCGTCACCCCCGCGTCGAGGATGAGATCCAACCCGTGGCCGAGCGCGTCCTTGATGCTCCGCGCGTCGGTGAGCGGCTCGCCCTCGGCGTCCGTGGCCGAGGTGGTGACGAGGGGACGGCCCAGCCCGGCGGCCAGCGCGCGCGCCAGTTCCGAGTCCGGTACCCGGATGCCCACCTGCTTCTGCTTGGACATCATCACCTCGGGGACGAGCCGGGTGGCCTCGAGGATGAAGGTGAAGGCGCCGGGCGTCAGCCCCTTCATCGTCCGGTAGGCGAAGTTGCTCACGTGCGCGTACTTCGCCACGTCCGAGAGATCCGGACACAGGATGGACAGGGGCTTCTTCCGATCCCGCCCCTTGAGCTTGTACAGCCGCTCAATGCCCTTCTTCGAGCCGAGATCGCACCCGAGGCCGTAGTAGGTGTCCGTGGGGTAGGCGATGACGCCGCCGCCGGAGAGGATGTCCACGGCGCGCTGCACGTGCCGGGGCTGGGGGTGCTCCGCGTTGACCTCGAGGATGGGTGCCACTGGCGCCATGGGGTGTGTCTCCGCTAGGCCGCGCCCGGCGACTCATCCACGTGGGACTCGCCGCTGCGCTGGATGGCCCGCCGGGTGAGAACGGGGCCGATGAGTTCGTGCGCGGTGATCATCGCCACGATGAGCACCTCCACCTGGGGGCCGAAGGTGGGGAAGGTGCGCGAGACGAGCGCCGCGAGACCGAAGGTGACGCCCGCCTGGGAGATGAGTCCCATCCACAGGTTCTGCCGCAGCCGGGGATCCTCCACCGGGGCGAAGTGCCGGCACGAGCCGTAGATGGCCACGGCGCGCAGCACCACGAGCAGCATCGCCGCCGGCCCCACCAGCAGGAGCGTGTCCAGCTTGAGCCCCGCGCCGGCCGCGGCGAAGAAGAGCGCGAAGATGGGCAGGCCCGCGCGCTGGATGGCATGGTGGATGCGCTCGCCCTCGCGCGGATCCAGGTTGACGATGAGCGCGCCGGCCGACAGCGACACCATGAGCGGCGACAGGTGCAGGCGCGCGCCGGCCTCCGCCGAGGCGAAGCACAGCCCCACCAGGAACAGGGGCAGCTCGCGCTTGACCTGCCGCATGTACACCAGCAGGCACAGCGCCAGCACGGCGCCCACCGCCATGGAGCCGAACAACTCCCACCCCACCCCCCTCAAGAGCCCGCCCACGTCCAACCCGCCGCCGAAGCTCGCCCGCGCGAGTCCCGCCGCCACGGCGAAGCCCACCATGACGACCAGGTCGCCGATGATGACGAGCGCCATGAGGAACTCGGTGAAGGGGCCGCGCGCGGCCGTCTCCTGCACGATGGCGATGGTGACGGTGGGCGAGAAGGACACCACCACCATGGAGATGAGCGCGCTGACGGCCAGCGCCTGCGCCAGCGTCATGGACGCGAGGAAGGGCAGCCACGGCCGGAGCGCGAGGAGCGCGCCGAAGATGACCAGGAAGGTGATGCCGCACACCAGGCAGCACAGCGTCACCACCTTGGTGCCCACCCGGCGGATGAGCCCCCACTCCAACTCCGTGCCCGCCACCAGCGCGATGAGGCTCACCGCGAGCCCCTTGACCAGCTCCAACCCCTTCACCCCCGCGCCGGGAATGAAGCCCAGCGCGTAGGGCCCCACCACCACGCCCACCAGCAGGTAGCCCGTGAGCCGGGGCAGCCCCACGCCCTTGGCCACCTTGCCCGCGAACAGGCCACACAACAGCAGCGCCCCGGCGGCCAGCGCCACCGACGTGCCCGTGTCCACCCGCCACAACTGGGCCCGGGAGATCGCCGCCAGCAGCACCAGCAACAGCAGCAGGCGCATCAACGCGGGCTTCATCGCAGCCCTCCGCGCATCCGCGAGGTGATGGGCGAGAGCACCTGGTTGAAGGCCCAGTGGCCGAGCACCTCGTTGATGAGCGCCCCCGCCACCACCACGTCGAAGACCCGCTGCGACAGGGGCCCGGGCACCAGCACCAGGTACTCCACCACCAGGCACAACGCGAGCCCGCCCTGGGCGATGAGCGCGTAGCCCAGCCGCGGCGGCAGCGCCAGCGTCTGCCCGGCGATGCGCTGCGCGAGCGCGCCCCCCATCACCTTGCCGAGGAAGCGCAGTCCCAGGTACGCCGGCACCAGCGCCCACGCGAGCACGTCGCGCGGCTGCACGTGCGCCCCCACCAGGAAGATGAGCAGCAGGTACGCGGGCCGCTCGAAGCGGCCGAGCACGCGCGCCGCCCCCCGCACCGCCCGGCCGCCCACCAGCGCCAGCGTGGCCCCACACGCCACCCCCGTCAGCAGCGTGGAGACGCGCAGGTAGGCCGACGCCCCGGACACGAGCGCCACCCCGCCGAGCAGCACCGCCATCAGCTCGCCCTGATCGTTGAGCCCCTGCATGAGGATGGCGATCAGCCCGCCACACGCCACCCCCAGCAGCAGCGCGAGCGCCACCAGCCCCAACCCCTCCCCGGGATGCGCCGCCGCGCCGAAGGTGAGCGCCACCATGAGCACCCCCAGGCCCACCAGATCGTCCAACATGGTGAGCAGCGCCACGGACAGCCCCGTGCGCCGCTCCATGCGCCCACTGCGGTAGCCCAACACCGCGAAGTGCCCCGAGGACAGGCTCGCCGCCGCGCCCAGCAGCGCCGCCGCCCCCACCGCCTTGCCCGGCGGCACCCCCAGCGTGAACAGCAGGGGCCCGGCCAGGGGCAACGCCACCCACAGGAACGCCGTCCCGGAGTGCGCCAGTGCCGCCGCGTACACCTCGCGCGGCAGCAGCCGCAAGAGCCGCGGCTCCAGATCCAACCCCACGCTCATCCCCGCCACGCCCAGGCCCAGGGACAGCAGCGGCTGGAGCGAGTTCAAGTCCCCCCAGGACAGCAACCCCACCAGATCCGGCCCCAACACCGCGCCCAGGGCGAGGAAGAGCAAACCACTGGCGACGAGCTGGACCAGGACCGGCGAATGGCTCGGTTCGAGCACCCGGCGGTGGGAGGCCAACAGCGACAGCGCCGAGATGGCGAGAAGAACGAGCAGGGCCTGCACGGCTCGGGTGCTTAACACCGCCGGACGCGCGCCGTCACTCCCGTCGATGCAGGGGCGCTCCAATCACCGGCAGGGCCACCAGCCGGCCCATCGGTGGATCATCCGCGTCCATCTCCAACTGCACGCGCTGCACCAGCCGCTCCACCTCCTCGGTGGGCAGCGACTGCAGCACACTCACGAGGATCAGCTTGTCCTCGTCCGCCCCGAGCGCGAGTCCGCGCAGGCCCGCGAAGACGGGAACCTCCGCCGACAACGTGGCCGCGGCGCTCCGGGCCCGGACGACCAGCGGCTCGGGAATCCCAAAATCCCGGAACCGCCGGATGGCTCGTTCAGGCTGGTCCACATGGTCGAGAAAAGCGAGCAAGAGGTACACGGCTCCGGTGTCTACCCGGTCCGTGCCCCTCCCGTCACGCTACTCCGTGCGCTCCGGGGTGGCTTCGTCAGCCGCCACGGGCGCACGCTCCTCCTCGGCCGCCGGAGCCGCCGGAGCCGCTGGAGCCGCCGCCGCGCCCGCCTGGGCCTCTTGCAGTGCACGCGCCGCGCGCTTGCCTTCCTCGATGAGCTTCTTCACCTTCTGCCCACCCTTGCGGCCAATCTCCTCGTAGAAGTTCGGTCCCCGCGTGGCCTTCACCCGGTCTCCGCCCTTCTTGCCGATCTCCTCGTAGAACTTGGCGCCGCGCTCGGCCTTCACCGTCTCGCCGCCCTTACGGCCGATCTCCTCGTAGAACGAGCGGCCGCGCTCGGCCTTCACCGTCGCGCCGCCCTTGCGGCCGATGGTCTCGTAGAACTCGCGACCTCGCTCGTTGCGCACGGTCTCTCCGCCCTTACGCCCCGCCTCAGCCACCGTCATGCTGCCCTTGTTGTCTTTGTCCTGTTGCATGTCCGTCTCCTCCTGCGTTGCCCCGTCCCCACGCGGGTGCCCCTTGCTTGAAAACTTGGGACGGAGGCGCCCCGATGCAAGCAAGCTCTGTACTCCGCCAGCCGTTCACAACCTGAGAGAAGCACCTGAAACCTCAATGATTCCAGGAGCTTGCGCCCAAAAGCCCTCCATGCACGCCAGACTACGGCCTGTCCGCCTGGACGCTTCAATGTTGAGAACACACCAGCCCGCGTTGTGGATTCCCGATAGATCTCCCACCTCGGCCCCCACAGGCGGGCGATCACGACAGGGGTAACGGCCCCGGCGAGCTCTGGCTTGGAATCCGGACACTCGGGCGGGCGGCCCGGAGAGGGCTCGCCTTCCCGTCCGCCACGGGCCCCAGGAGCCGTCCGGGAACGCTCAGTGCCGCGGGGCGGAGCCCTCGTGCTCCAGGGCCTCGAGGGCGGCGGTGATGGCGTCCACGAGCGCCGCCTCCTCGCCCGCTCCTTCCACCCGGGCGCCCTCCCGCGTGACGTAGAACGAGTCCATGGCGCGGTGGGCCTCGGTGGACACCTTGGCCAGGGCGATGCTCGCTCCCGAGCGCGTGAGGGCCGAGGCAATGGCGTGCAGCAGGCCCACGCGATCGCGCGCCAGGACATCCACCACGGTGAAGTCCCGCGAGGCGCGGTTGTCCACCGTCACCCGGGGCGTCACGGGGGGCAGGTGCCGCTGCGGCAGCGAGCCCGCGCGGCGCCGGCGCAGCACCTCCTCGATGGAGGCCGCGCCCGTGAGGACCCGCAGGAGGTCCGCCCGGGCCTGACGCCAGCGCGAGCGCTCCAGGCGCTGTCCCTGGGGCGGCCGCACGTCGAACACGTCCAGCGCCAGCCCATCCGAGGTGGAGACGATGCGCGCGGAGAGGATGTCGATGCGGTGGGCGGACAGCACGCCGGCGAGCAGTGCGAGCAGACCCGGTCTGTCCCGGGCCGCGAGGGTGAGCTCGCTGGAGCCCGCGTCCGGGTGGTGGCGCAAGGCGGCGGCCAGGGGTTGGCGTGCGGCCCGGGCGAGCAGCCGGCCGTGGAGCGTGGCGCGCGCGGGATCCGTCCCGAGGAAGTAGCGCTCCGGGAGGCTGCCTTCCAGCTCGCGTGCCCGCGCCTCGCCGAGCACGCGGGCCCAGCGCGCGTGGAAGCGCTCGCGCACGAGCGGTCCGCCCGTGGGCGCGCTCCGGCCCACCAGGTGCGCGCGCGTCTTGTCATACAGCTCGCGCAGCAGTTGCCCCTTCCACGCCGTCCACATGCGCGGCCCCACCGAGCTGATGTCCGCCCAGGTGAGCAGGTAGAGACAGGTGAGCTTCTCCACGTCCCCCACCCGCTGGGCGAAGTCGGCGATGAGCGCCGGATCGCTCAGGTCCCGGCGCTGCGCGGTGTGGCTCATCGCCAGGTGCTCCTTCACGAGGAACTCGGCCACCTCGCGCTGGCGCGCGGTGAGGCCCAGCCGCTCGCCGAGCGCCACCATCAACAGGCGGCCCTTCTCCGAGTGGTCGCCCCCCATGCCCTTGCCCGCGTCGTGCAGGAGCATGCCCAGGTAGAGCGGGAGCGGGTCCGTCAGCTCGCGCATCTCGCGCGACAGCTCGGGCTCCTGCGCCACGAGTTCTCCGGCGCGCAGGGAGTAGAGGCGGCGCACGGCGAAGAGCGTGTGCACGTCGACGGTGTACACATGGTACAGGTCGTGCTGGTGGTGGGCGGTGACGCGGCCGAACTCGGGCACCACCGCGCCGAGCAGCCCCATGTCATGCAGCTCGAAGAGGAGCTCGCCCCGGGTGCCGGGCCGGGCGAAGAGGGCCTTGAAGGCGGTGGTGACGGCGGGCGTGGCGCGGGCGGCCTCCAGCGCGGGCAGGGCCTGCACCGCCTGTCCCCGGGCCCACGAGTAGAGCGACAGGCCGTGCTCCTCGGCGGTGCGCACGAAGTCGAGCATCGAGGCAGGCTCGCGGGTGAACAACGTGGAGTCGCTCACGGTGAGCTTGCCGTGGAAGACGCGGAAGGGGCCCAGCCGGCGCGCCGGGAGCAAGGAGACGCGGCGCGCGGCGCTCAGCTCCTCGCAGCGGGCGATGAGCGCGTCGGCGGCCTGGCGGATGGCGCTGGCGGCGAGGTAGTCGTCGCGCATGAAGGCCTCCACGGGCAGCACGGGTCCCTGCTGGTAGCCGAGGAAGCGCGCCACCTCCTCCTGCAAGTCGAAGGTGAGCCGGTCCTCCTTGCGTCCGCGCAGGAAGTGCAGGTGGTGGCGGATGCGCAGCAGGAAGTCACGTGCGGCCTTGAGGCGCGCCACCTCCGAGCCCGGGAGGATGGACTGCTGGAGCAGGCCCGTGAGGCCGCGCGTGTGGAAGCGCACCCGGGCGATCCACAGGGCCGTCTCCAGATCGCGCAGACCCCCCTCCCCCTGCTTGAGGTTGGGCTCGAGCAGGAAGACGGAGTCGCCGAACTTCTCGCGGCGGGCGCGCAGCTCCTGGGCCTTCTCCTGGATGTAGGCGTCGGCGCGGTGGGTGAGCAGCCGGGGCAGGACGTTCTGGGTGAAGAGCGCGAAGGTGGCGGCGTCGCCGGTGAGCAAGCGAGCGTCGAGCAGCGCGGTGCGGATGGTCTGGTCACCGTCGGCGGCGCGGATGCATTCCTCGGGCGAGCGGGCGCTCCAGCCGACGGCGCGCTTCAAGTCCCACAGGAGCGTGGGGAAGGCGCGGGCGAGCGGCGTGGCGGCGGCCTCGGGGACGCCCGGGGGGCGCAGGAGGAGCAGATCCAGGTCCGAGTGGGGGGACAGCTCGCGGCGGCCGTAGGAGCCGAGCGACACGAGGGCGAGGCCCGGAGGGGCGTCGAGCTCGGCGGACAGCTCGGAGAAGAGGCCCTGGACGAGCGTGTCGGTGGCGGCGGCGAGCAGACGGCTGGTGGACAGGCCCGCGGCGCCGCCACGGTGGAAGGCCTCGACGTGGGCGGAGGCCTCGCGCAGGTACTCCCGGGCACGGGCCAGACGATCCGCGGGGCCACCTGAGGGAAACACGGGGAGCGAGCCAAAGGTCTCGTGGTGGGTGGCCGTGGGGGGAGACGGGATGGGCGGGACGCTCATGGGAGGGCTCGGAACCGGTCGATCGTCCCGGCCACCATCGCTCAGGTCCGGGCCCGTCCCCAAGCGCGGGAAGTGCCGATCGGGTTACGCGGTGTAGCGAATCCCGCCCCTCATGACTCCTTACGTCTGTACAGTCATGCGACATTTCAGGTAGGAGGAGCCGAAAGATGAGGAGCACACATGAGAGATACTCCTGAATGGAAGGGCGGCCGGATCGGGCCCTATCAAGTCGGCAGTTGCTACCGGGACATCCCAGCGGAGATAGGGCGTATCTACGAAGCCCACCACATCGAGACGGGCGCGCCCGCGCTCGTGCTGCTTCCAACGGAGAACGAGGCGTGGGGCGCGCACTTTGCCTGGAGCATTCGGGTCACGAGCTACGCGCATCCGTCTGCGCACATCATGGAAGTCCAAAACGATTCTGAGGTGGAGGACTCAGCCCTCCACGAACTGACCTTGATGTTCATCCGACTCGCGGGAGCCTCGGCGAGCATCGAGGACCGAAAGGCGGCGCGGGCCCACCTCAGCCACAAGTCCACGCCCCTTGCACGTCGCCGCCGGGTGACGCACTGGGGACTCGCGGGGGCGGGACTGGCCCTGGCGGCCGGAATTCTGCTCTTCCTCTGGACACACCCTCTCCAAGAGTCGCAGATGCGTCACGAACCTGGTTCAAGGACGCGGGGGGCAATGGAAGAACCTCTAGCCTTCATTGATGCGCGGGATAACGCCTTCCCCGTCATCGCGTACCCCATGCCAATCGCTCCCTTCAAAGGGCAGCAGAAGCCTCCCTGTATCCCAGTGACAGAGACGGAGATCCGAGGCGGGTGCTGGGTTCAGCACGCGCAGCTTCCTCCCTGCCCGCCCAGCACGGCCGAGTACCAGGGGAAGTGCTACATGCCAGTCAAGGAAAAGACTCCGGAGCCACGCTCTGTTCAGCCCTGACCCGGATACTCCCGGGCCAGACGAGCCCGGGGTTCATCAGAGGGAAACACCGGGCTCAAGCCGAAGGTCTCATTCAGACCTCGTCGAACCGCCCCCCTGAGATGCCGATACGCTCCAGCGCCTCCTTGGTCTCTCCGTCAACGATGAGCGCGGGGTGCCAGCCCCACAGCCGGAACACACGCGCGTCACCCACCCGCGACTTGTCGATGCGCAGTCCGGAAACGGCACGGTATCGCCCCACCTTCTCGGGTCGGCCATCTTCCGGCGTCCAGAGTCGCACCTCTTCACAGGCCGCATCATCGATGCAGCGGACGGTGCGCGCCACGACCAGGAGGTAATAGGGCTCGGCCTGCCCCTCGACATCCACAGGAAAGAGTTGGACGTCGTTGGATGCCATCTCACGGAACACCGATGTGGCTTGCGCACTGAGAATGGGCGTGAGCCCCACCCCCGCCGAAGTGAAGTCTAGCGGCCTGCCTGGGCGTGAGACCGGAACGCGCAATCTTCCGGGAGGATCTATCCGATCTCCGCTGGTGAACGCCCAGACATCATCTACTTGCCGGCCATCCGCGGTGGTCGGCGTGGTCAAATACCAGCGCTCCCGCGCATCAACGTCGATACTCAGATTAAAAAAACGTTGTTTCATGACCTCATACCCCGGGGCTCTTCGTAATGAGCTTCCTCAGTTTGGTGCCTGTGGTCGTGAGGTCTCGGGCAATATCCACCAGTGCCTCAACTAAAGCAGATCGACACTGAGTGACACCTCGACATCCCGCCATGGATTCATCGATGCGGCTGAGAACCTCTTGATGGTACTCGCGCGGATGCGGTCCCTTGTGCCCCTTGATTCGCACCAGGTTCGCGGTGTCATTGAGGCTCATTCCCGCCTGCTCGAAATACGGCTCGAAAATCGGTGTCCAAGGGCCACCAGTCAACTCGGAAACCTCATTCTTGTCCGTGCAGATGTGGTGGATGTCACCCTCGGGGTCGCCCTGAATGGAGCTTCCGGGCCCCAGCGCAACCGCCGCAACGGCCGTCGGCGCAAGGGCGATGTTCAGCACCGCCGCCGAGGATAGAGCGATCGATCGCACCTCGCCCGTCAACGCTCCCGACAGCTGGAAACCACCTTCTGTTTGCGCCCTCAACGCCGCTCGAGCAAAGCCCGGCATCTTGGGCCCCTGCGCAGCCATGGCGCTCTTGCCGCCGAGCGCGGTCAACGCGACAATCACCAGAATACGTGCTCCATTGTCCCCGAGGAGCTTCCCAAAACGGTGCCCGGCATCCTTCAGCATCCAAGAGTTCCGGGCGTTTTTCGCTTCCTCCATGAGCCGCAGGAATCCCTGCCCAAGGTTCCATACGGGGCCTGTACCGAGATACGCGATCAGGGATGACACCAACCCAATCGCGAGGAGTTTTGTGATGGGCTCGGGCGCAACGAGCATGACAAGCGCGGTCCCGACCATCGAAACAATCATTTCACGCAAGGCGGCTGGATTCATCGCGTCTCCTACTGCATCCCTCATCCCATCCCAGATGGTGTCGAAGGCGAAGGAAAGCGCCATCATGCGCCGCTCCATGAGGTCCAGCTTGAATTCATCCGCGAGCAGCAGGCCCGGGCTCCCGTGAGGCTCGCTTTGCTGCTGGCTTATCCACGAAGGGGGCACGATGCGGCCCCTGGCACCGTCGACGATCGCCTCGTCTCCAGCGGAAGCAAGCAATGAGAGCCGGTCGTCTTGCTGGAGTTCCTCAAGACCAACGTTCAGCTTCGTGTCGAGTACGAGCCGCGAGACAGCGGTTTTGAACTCCGCTTCATCAATCCTGACAGGTTCGGTGTCGACAGGCTTGTAGATGAGCGGCGTACTCTGCCCGATGTCCAGGTTCACGATTCGTGTTGTCACACACCCTGACGCGAGAAGTAGCAGCACAACGACTCCGCAAATTCTCATGGCTGTCCTCGAGGTAGGTGCCCTCGCGCATCAGGGGCATCACCACTTTAGCAGTCGAACCCCGAGGCGGGTGAGCCGATGGCGGCGAACAGACAGATGGTGGACAGGCCCGCAGCGCCGCCACTGTGGAAGGCCTCGACGCGGGCAGAGGCCTCGCGCAGGTACTCCCGGGCCCGGGCCAGAGCCACCATCGCTCAGGTCCGGGCCCGTCCCCAAGCGGGGATTCTCAGGCCAGGAACCGAGTGACCTGTCCGGTGAAGTCCTCGATCTCCTGGAAGAGGAACCCATGGCCAGCGTCGGGGTAGAGAATCAGCTTCGCGTTGGGCGCTTCCTGGGAGATGACGTAGGAGCGATACGCGGGGAGCATGACATCCGAGGTGCCATTGGCCACCAGGATCGGCAGCTTGAGTTCCCCAAGGCGCGCGCGCGTGCCCTTCCATTGAGTCAGGGCCTTGACCTGACGCAGGAAGGACTCCTTCGTGACGGCCGGCACCTTGTCCTGGAGGGCACCCAGCCGGGCCAGAGAGGCCTTCCCCGCCGCGCGGCCCGTGTCCGTCTCGGTGAAGAACAGGAACAGGAAATCCTCCTCGCTGCTGACGGGCCGGGTCATGACCTCGGGCACCCGGGGGTGCGCCTGCGGACCGTCCGTGATCCCGCCCGGACTGGAACCCGCGATCACGAGCCGGCGCACGAGCTGGGGACGGTCGAGCGCGACCTGCTGCGCGACGATCCCTCCCAACGACCAGCCGAGCAGGTCGACCTTCGTGAGCTCCAGCGCGTCGATGAACGCCGCCGCCACCTCGGCCATCCCCTCGACGCTGTCCGGCACCTGGCCGCTGGAGCCGCCTATGCCCGCGTTGTCGAACCGGATCACCTGCCGGTGGGCCGCGAGCGCGGAGATGAACGCCGGATCCCAGTCATCGAGCGTTCCCCGGAAACGCTGCAAGAGAACGAGTGGAACGCCGCCGCGCTGTCCATCGACGCGATACGCCAGACGACCCAAGCGGGTGTCCGTGAACTGCAATCCATTCTGGCTCATGATGTCTACTCCGTCGAATTGCTGTGTTTCATCCGCCGGCGATTCGCCGTCACGGACTTGTCTGTCTTCACTTGACGCCGGTGGTCAGCACCATGCGGAAGCGCGCTTCGTTGCGCATCATCTTGGCGTAGCCCTCCGCCGCCCGCTCCAGCGGCAGGGTCTCGATCCGGGCGCGGATGTCCCGCGGCAGGCTGAAGTTCAGCATGTCCTCGGCCTCGACCGGAGAACCGGTGTTGCTGCCCGAGATGGAACGCTCGCCGAACAGCAGCTCGGTGACGGGGACCTGCAGCGGCTCCGCGCCCGCGCCGACGATCACCAGCCGTCCCTGGCTCTTCAACCCCCCCAGCAGGGGCCCCATGCTCGCCGGACTGGCGGCGGTGGCGACGATGACGCTCGCGCCTCCGAGCGCCTGGAGGGCCTTCGCCGGCGCTTGCGCCTCACTGTCGATGTAGTGGTGGGCGCCCAGTTCCCGCGCCATCGCCTCCTTGCCCGCGCCACGCGCGATCGCCACGGTGCGATAGCCCATGTGCCGGGCGAACTGGATTCCGAGATGCCCAAGCCCGCCGACGCCCTGGATCGCGACCAGCTCGCCCTGCCGCGCCGGCGACTTGCGCAACGCATTGAAGGTCGTGACGCCGGCGCAGAGCAGCGGCGCCGCGTCGACGGAGCTGAACTCCTCGGGAATCGCGACGAGGCCATGCTGATCGGCGAGCATCGCCTCGGCGTAACCGCCGTCGAAATGGATGCCGGTGATCGGCTGGCTGGCGCAATTGACGAAGTCGCCCCGGCGGCAGGACTCACACTCTCCACAGCGCCCGGACAGAAAGCCCACGCCCACGCGCTGGCCCACCTTCCAGCGCGCGGCGACCTGCCCGCCCACCGCCGCGATACGGCCCACCACCTCGTGTCCTGGCACCCGGGGATACTCGAGGCCAGGGAAGCCGCCTTCGACCGTCAGCGCGTCGGTGTGACAGATGCCGCAGGCCTCGACCGTGAGGAGGACCTGCCCGGGACCCGGCTTGGGCAGCGGGCGCTCCACGAGCTCCAACCTGCCTCCGCCCAGGGCTTGAACCGCTCGATAGGTAGCTGCGGACATATGCGTCGTTCCTCTCTCTGGGAATTGCCTTAATATGACCGGTCGTATAAATACGAGGCATGAGGACAGCGGTCAAGCGAATGGGCGTTCTTTCGTCGCGCGGGGAGCGCCGGAGTGGCCGGGTGGCGGCCGGGAGGCAATGGCATTGCCCGTTCGGACCGCCACCCATTATCTAGAGTGAAACGAGCACAGAGGGAGCGGACACGTGGGAAGACCCAGCATCCGGGAGAAGATCGTGGAGGCGGCGTTGGATCGCTTCCACCTTCTTGGGTACAACGCCTGCGGCGTTCAGGAGATCGTCGAGTCGGCGGGCGCGCTCAAGGGCTCCTTCTACAATCACTTCAAGTCCAAGGAGGCGATGGCGGTCGAGGCGATCGAGCGCTACGGCCAGAGTGTCGGCCTCGACATCCTGATGGACGAAACGCGCGACCCCGTGCAGCGCCTGCGCGACCACGTCGACTTCCTGGTGACGCGCCTCGTCCACCATGACTACGAACGCGGCTGTTTGATCGGCAGTCTGGGCAACGAGCTTTCCCACAGCGCGCCCCTCGTTCGCGAGGCGGTCGATCGCGCCCTGGATCAGTGGACCGAGCTCGTGGAGAAGGCCTTGCGCGAGGCGCAGCGCGACGGGCGGCTCGCGAGCGGACTGGAGCCCGCGCGGACCGCGCGCTTTCTGGTGAATGCCTGGCAGGGAGCGGTCCTGCGGATGAAGGTCGTCAAGAACCGGGAGCCCCTGGACGACTTCCTCGAAGTCACGTTCCGCTCCATCCTCCGCTGATCAGGGGGGCTTGAAGCGCGCGAGAACGGGCACCTGTCCTCTCGAGTGAACAGGCCCTGTTCTCCGCGCAGGACAGTGGCCGCGTGGAAGCCGGCCCGCCCAGAGGGAGCGCTCTCGCGTTTCCCGGGTTTTTGGCCTTGGTCTGGAGTTTGCTCCTGGGGTTGGCCGCGAACTTCAACCCCATCCCAATATGGAGCTGTCCTCCATGAAGCTGTCGGCCACCCTGCCCCCTCTCTTCTCTCGCAAACGCTTCCCCCGGCTCATGACCGCCACCGCGGTGCTCGCCCTCTCCGCGGCCTGCGGTGGACCCCTCGAGCAGACCGCGTCCTCCGACGACTCCCGCGGCACCGTCGAGGGCACGCTCGCCGGCGCCCTGACCATCACCCAGTCAATCTCCGTCGTGGATGCCACGCTGGAGCGCGGTCAAACGCTGAGCGCGAGCGTTACCTACAAGAACAGCGGCACCACCGCGGTCACCGCGAAGAACATCGTGCTCACCTCGCGCGCGCCCGGCGGCACGCACGCGAACGGCCCCTTCTACGATCTGACGCCGCGCATCACCAACCGCACCCTCCAGCCGGGAGAGAGCGTGACCCTCACGGCCACGCGCGTTCTCGCCTCGACGGATCCGCTGGGCACCTGGGAGGTCTATCCAACGTGGGAAGACAGCACGAGCACCTGGCTCGATGGCGCGGGGTTCGCCTTCTCGGTCGCGGCGGCTGGCGGTGGTGGCACGGACCCGGGCACCTCGGGCTCCTGGCTCTCCGGCGCCGCGGGTTCCGGCGTGCCCTCGGGCGAGTTCGGCATCTGGCGCGGCACCCCGGTGAAGATCGCCTCCACGTGGTCCGACAACAACCTCAACGCCGCGAACTTCTGGCAGCTCGATCCCGGCGGGGAGTACGGCAGCTGGCAGCAGAACCTGGACATCGCGGTGGGTGCCTTCGACGCGGGCGAGACGTGGGCCAAGGCGGCCAGCGGCGCCTACGACACGCGTTGGCGCCAGTCGCTCACCACGCTGAAGAACAAGTGGGGCAGCCGCCCCGGCACGGTCTACATCCGCTTCGCCCACGAGATGAACGGCAACTGGTACCCCTGGAAGGTCACCGCGAGCGACGCGACGTCGTTCATCACCGCCTGGAAGCGCTACCGCGCGCTGCAGAAGGAGATCTTCCCGGCCGCCAAACTGGTGTTCAACGTCAACCGTGAGTCCGTGAGCTCGGGCATCGACTGGCGCAAGACCTTCCCCGGTGCCGCGTACGTGGACGTGATGGGCGTCGACTACTACAACCAGTACCCCTATGTCGCGACGGTCACCGACTGGAACAACGCCATCCAGCAGACCGACGGCTACGGCGCTCCCAAGGGTCTGGCCAGGCACCTCGAGTTCGCCAGGAGCGTGGGTCTGCCCCTGTCCATCTCCGAGTGGTCCGGCAACGCGGACAACGGTGACTCCCCCGTGTTCATCGAGCAGATGTACAACTTCTTCAAGGTCAACGGTGGCACCGGCGCCGGCAAGCTCCTCTACGAGGTCCTCTTCAACGTGGAGAGGGACAACAGCCGGTGGATCCTCTACCCGAACACCCGCATGCCCAACTCCAAGGCGCGCTACCAGCAGCTCTTCTGAGCCGCTGCTCGGCGTCCCCTGACGTCACTCACGCCCGGACCCTCCGTATGGGATGACCCGGGCGTGGCTAGTTCAGCGTGAGCGTGAAGACCGTTCCCTCTTCCCTCGACGAGGACACCTCGAGCACTCCGCCATGGGCCCGGGCGATCTCCGACACGATGAACAGCCCGAGCCCGAGGCCGGTACGAGGATGGCCCGCCGGCCCCCGGAAGTAGGGGCGGAAGAGCAGCGGCAGCATCTCGGCCGGGATGGGCGTGCCGCGGTTGGTGACCGACAGCACCACACCGGCCGCCCCGCGTCGCAGCGACACGTCCACCGGCTCACTCGCGTCGCCGTGCTCGAGCGCGTTCGCCAGCAGGTTCGACAGGAGCTGTCCGATGCGCTCGCGATCACAGCGCACCCCCGTGAAGTCCCCGTCGGCGGTGAACCGGATGACCCGAGCCGGGTGCGCGCTCTCCAGTTCCGAGACGACGTGCCGGAGCGTGGCCGGCAGATCATCGACGGTCGAGAGGACGAGGCCAATGCCTCCTCCCAACCTCGTCCGAGCGAAATCCATGACGTCGTCGACGAGCCTCGACATGCGCCGGCAGCTCTCGCGGATCCGCCGGACGACGTCGACCTGCCGCTCGGAGAGTGGACCGCGCATCAGCGAGCCCGCGCCCACGACCACGGACGCGAGCGGATTGCGCAGATCGTGGCCGAGCACGGCGATGAACTGCTCGCGCAGCTCGGCGGCCTCCTGCTCGCTCCGAAGCTGTTCGCGTGTCGCCTCCTGGCGTGCCTCGGCGTCGAGCTGAAGCGCGATGAGCTCCGCGAAGAGCTTCATCATCGCCAGGATGTTGGGCGCCCCGAGCGGGGTGGGCCGCGAGTCCATCGCGCAGAGGTTGCCGAAGTACTCACCGTTCTTCAGGTAGATCGGCACCGCGATGTAGCTCTCCAGGCCGTACAGCTTCGGGGTGCGGTGGGTGCAGTAGTGGGGATCCTCGCTGACGTGGCTGATGACGATGGGGGTGTGGGAGTCGCGGACCTCGCTGCACAGCGTGGTCGTGACGTCGAGGGTACCGCCCGCCTTCAAACCGAAGGCGAGCTCATCGTGCACCGCGCACGCGGTCCAGGTGTCCTGGGTGACTCGCGCGACGAGGGAGAAGCGCAGGCCGGTCGTCTCCGTCACGACCCGCAGGATCGTGGGAACGGCTTCCAGGCGGGAGACCGCCTCGACATCGGATGGGATGGACCGGCTCATGAGTAAGTCGCAGCAGGATAGCCCGCTACCACGAATCCGCCTCACCGTCGCCGAGCGGCCGGAGCGAGCGCCGGATTGTCCCATCCCGCGTCGGCCGGATGGATGTTCGTCCCCGGCGTGACGATCTCATCGATGCGATCCAGCACCGCGCTGTCCAGCATGAGCTCGGCGGCGCCGAGCTGCGACTCCAACTGCTCCATCGTGCGAGGTCCAATGATGGCCGAGGTCACCGCTGGATGCCGGATGACGAAGGCGATGGCGAGGTGGACGAGGGACATGCCCGCGGAGTCGGCGAGCTGGCCCAGGGCATCGGCGGCCTCGAGCTTGCGCTGGTTGGCGGGCTGCGACAGATCATAGCGGGCTGGCATGCGAGCGGCGCGTGGCGTCGAGGGCGCCGCCGAGCCCTTGCGCCACTTGCCCGACAGCCACCCGCCCGCGAGCGGACTCCAGGGGATGACGCCCATGCCGTGGCGCTGGCAGGTGGGCAGGATGTCCGCCTCCACGCCTCGCACGAGCAGGGAATACGGCGGTTGTTCGCAGACGAAGCGCGTGAGGCGCCGCTCGCGCGCGGTCCATTGCGCCTCGACGATCTGCGATGCCGGGAACGTGGAGGAGCCCACGTAGCGCACCTTGCCCTGGGTGACCAGGTCGCTCAGCGCCCCGAGCGTCTCCTCGATGTCGGTGTCCGCCGAGGGCCGATGCACTTGATAGAGATCTATCCAATCCGTCCGCAGGCGGCGCAGCGAGGCCTCGACCTCCTGGAAGATCCACCGGCGGGAGTTGCCCTGCTGGTTGGGATCTTCCCCCATGGACGCATGGAACTTGGTGGCGAGGATCACCTTGTCACGCCGACCATCGGCCAGGGCCTTGCCGACGATCTCCTCGGACTCGCCCCGCGAATAGATATCCGCGGTGTCGATGAAGTTGATCCCCGCGTCGAGCGCCCGGTGGATGATCTTGATGCTGTCGGCAGGGTCCGGGTTGCCCCATTGACCAAACATCATCGCGCCGAGGCACAACGGACTCACACGGACTCCGGTTCGTCCAAGGATGCGGTAGTTCATGTCTGACTCCCTCTGGGTGATGCATCGAAGTCCCCATGGAGTGCTCACCCACCCCCGCGAGGACCAACGCGGTGGCTTCCCCGAGCGGAGTGCCGCCGAGCCAGCGAGCCGTCCATCCCCTCCTGGGGAGGTGATGCGATGCACCCGCATGCCGAGCATGATTCCAGGCGTCCCAGGCATATGAGACGCTTCCATCATGCCCGAGACGCATCTCGCACAGGTGGACTTCAACCAATGAGTCTGGGACCGTCAGAAGACCAATGCATATGGGGCACAGTCGTCATGCGCGGAGCGCATATCACCGGGCTGAGCTCACCACTCGAGGCAGATCTTGCCGAAGTGGCGACCCGACTCCTGGCGGCGGAAGGCGTCGGCGATGCCTTCGAGCGGGAAGCTCGAGTCGATCACCGGCTTGATGCCGTTCGCCTCGATGGCGCGGATCATCGCGAGCTGCTGCTCGCGCGAGCCAACTGTCAGTCCGCTGATCCGCACGTTGCCCGTCATGATGGCGGCCGTCGGCACCTCGCCGGCGAAGCCCGCCAACACGCCGATGAGCCCGATGTGGCCGCGCAGGCGGCAGGCCACGATCGACTGCGTGAGCGTGCCGGCGCCGCCGATCTCGACGACATGGTCGACTCCGCGCCCGCCGGTCAGACGCTTCGCGGTGGCGCCCCAGGCTTCGTCTCGTTTGTAGTTGATGACATGGTCCGCACCCAGTGCGGTCAGTCGCTCGAGCTTCTCGTCGGAGGACGAGGTGGCGATGACGCGCGCGCCGGCGGCCTTGGCGAACTGCAGCGCGAAGATCGACACGCCGCCTGTGCCTTGGACGAGCACGGTCTCACCGGGCAAGAGCGTTGCCTCCACGAACAGTGAGCGCCAGGCGGTGAGCCCGGCGCAGGTGAGCGTCGCGGCCTCGGCGTGGCTGTAGCCGGCCGGCGCGCGGGTGAAGGCGGTCGCGGGCGCCACCACCTCCTCGCGTGCATAGCCGTCGTCCGCGTCGCCAGGCACCGAGGAGAAGCTTTCGAGGGTCGGCTCACCGCCCAACCACCGCGGGAAGAAGGTGCTGACGACCCGGTCACCGGGCGCGAACTCGGTGACCTCCTCCCCCACCTCGACCACGTCGCCGGCGCCGTCGGACATCGGGATGCGCCCGTCGGGCGTCGGGCCCCTGCCAGTCACGACGAAGTAGTCGTGGTAGTTGACTGAGCTGGCGTGCAACCGCACCCTGATCTCACCCTTGCGAACTGGCGGCAGCTCCGCCCCTCCGAGCTCCAGCCGTTCGAGTCCACCAGGTTTCCTCAGCCTGATCGCGCGCATCCCGTCCTCCCTTGTTGGCGGCCGAAGATAGTACGTGCCGATTCCCGAGAGGGGCACATCCCTCATGCGCGGTACGCCTATTCCCAGGCTGAGCCTCGGAGGAATGTCTCGCGTCACACATCGACGAATCGTGTGCCGGTCATGCCCTCCGCATCCATGGCCTGCTTGAGGTCCTCGGAGACGAGGAGGGGCCAGCGCGAGGTCGACTGCTTGTCGTCCATCAGCTCGAAATACCGTGCCATGCGCGTCTCCCCCACTCCTCCTAGAGCTTCGTTACCCATTGGTGAATGTCCTGGGAAGTGCCTGGACGACCTCGGCGAAACGTTGCACGGCCGGAGATTGCTCGTCTCGCCGGTAGGCGATGGACGTCTCCATCCTCGCGCGCACGCCGGTGAGCGGACGGTAGGCGACGTCGATGTCGATGTTCATCCGCACGATGGACTCGGGCACCAGGGTGACACCGAACCCCGCGGCCACCAGATTGAGGCCCGCCATGATGTTGGTGCCGCGGTAGGCGGTGCGGGAGACGACGCCCGTGATGCCCTCGATGGTGGGAATGCCCAGCTCGGCCCTCGCACTGGAATAGTCGATCAAGGACTCATTCATCAGCAGCTCCACCGGAACACTGTCTCGTCTGGACAGCGGGTGATCGGCGGGAAGGGCCACCATCAACCGCCAGGCCCCCACCCTCGCCGTGATCAGCTCGGCGGGCATGGAGTGCGAGGGGGCCGTGATGAAGCCGACGTGGAGGCGCCGTTCCATGAGCGCCGCGATCTGATCATTCGGGTGCATCTCGTGGAACACGAGCTCGATGTCCGGCGCGCGCTGCCGGAAGGCCTTGAGCACCCGGGCCAGGACGCCCGAGAGCGCGGCGTTGAACGAGAACCCGACGTCGAGGCGCCCGAGTTCCCCCCGGCCCGCCCGGATCGCCACCCGCGCCGCCCGCTCGGCCTGCTCCTGCGTCCGGCGTGCCTCCTCCAGGAAGAGCCTGCCCGCCTCGGTGAGCTCGACCGTGCGCCGGGTCCGGTTCAACAACCGCACGCCCAGTTCCTCCTCCAGTGACTTGATCTGCATGCTCAGCGCGGGCTGCACGATGCCCAGCCGCCGCGCGGCCCGGCCGAAGTGAAGCTCCTCGGCCACGGTGACGAAATAGCGAAGATGACGCAGCTCCATTCATCAGTCCCGGTGATGAGTGAAGCCCTTTCTATATATTGGAACTCTTTATCCGGCCACGGCATGTTGTGAGTCGAACCCGCCTCAGAAAGAGAGACGTGAATGAACTCGCATTGGCTGAAGCCGAGCGCGTGGACGCTGACCTGCGCCTTGATGATGACCGCCGTTCCCATGCGGAGCGCCCACGCACAGGACAACGGCGCCACCGACATCCAGAAGGTCGTGCCGCAAGGCAAGCTGCCCGGGCAGCTCGCGCCCTATTTCATCAGGAGTGGTGAGGGAGAGCGGTGGCTGGTGGGCGGGCTGGTCGCGACGTTGATCGCCCGGGGAGAGGACACCGGAGAGATGTTCGAGACCGCCATCCTGACGGGCGGGCGCGACGCGAACGTCCCCCCGCACACCCACGCCCGTTCACACGAGGCCCTCCTGGTGCTCGACGGCGAGGTCGAGGTCTGGCTGGGCAATGGGCACTACCTCATGCACCGGGGCGACTACGCCAGCATCCCCCCGGGGACGCCGCACGCCCTCAAGATGCGGAGCCACCGGACACAGGTGCTGTCCTGGACCACCGGAAAAGAGGTGGGGCCGCTCTACAAGGCGCTCGGCCAGGCCTACGCCGGCTATGTCCAGCCGGAGAAGGTGGACCCCGCGATCGCGGCGGACCTGAAGAAGAAGGCGGAGGCCACCGCGGACGTCCGGTTCGACGCCAGGCCCCTCGCCAAGGGCACGCCCCAGCGCGTCCAGAACGCCACCATTCCCGACAAGAACGTGCCCTACGTGCTCGCCGCCGGCGAGGGCCAGAGGATGCTCGCGGGGGATCAGCTCTTCACCTTCCTCGGCGATCAGAAGAACAGCGATGGCAGGTTCATCGCCGTCATGACCGAGGGCCCTCCAGGTCCGATGATCCCGGCGCACTACCACGAGAAGCACACGGAGAACTTCTTCTGCCTGGATGGCATCATGACGATGCGGGCCAACGGTGAGACGCTGACGGTGCATCCGGGCGACTACGTCCACGTGCCCGCCCGCACGATCCACGCCTACCAGCTCAACAGCCCCTATACGCGCTTCGTCGGGTTCCTGACCCCGGGGCTCTTCGAGTCCTTCTTCCGCACCCTGGGCGACAAGTACGACGGGTATGTCTATCCCCAGAAGCCGGGGCCCTTCCGCTTCGATCGGGTGCTCGCGAAGATCAATGAGCTGGATTTGAAGCTCGTCGAGTCGCCCGCGCCGAAGAAGTAGGCGCGGCCCACGGGGGGCCGGCCGCTACGGCACCGCCGACGGCGCCTTGGCCACCTGGCGGCGGCCCCCGACGAAGTCCTCCACGCCCTGGGCGATGGCCTGGGCCACCTCGTCCTGGTACGCCTCGGAGGCCAGCCGCTTCTCCTCCTCGGGGTGGGACAGGAAGGACGTCTCCACGAGGATGGCCGGCATCCTCGCGCCCAGCAGCACGTAGAACAGCGCCTCCTTCGTGCCCAGGTTCTTCACGCCCGAGTAGTTCGCCGACAGGTGGCTCACCAGGTTGCGCTGCACCTGGTTGGCCAGCCGCGTGGACTCCTCGGTGTTGGCCTTGGTGGCCAGGTCCGCGAGGATGAACTGCAGGTCGCTGATGCCCTTCTCCGAGGAGGCGTTCTCGCGCGCCGCCAGGCGGATGGAGTAGCGGTCCGCCGAGGTGTTGAGCGTATAGGTCTCGATGCCGCGCAGCTTGGACGTGGTCGCCGAGTTGCAGTGGATGGAGATGAAGAGATCGCCCCGGGTGTCGTTGGCCAGGCGCGCGCGCTCCTCGAGCTTCAGGTAGCGATCCTCGTCACGCGTGAGCAGCACCTCCAGGCCGCGCTCGCGCAGCTCCCGCGCGAGCTTGCGCGAGATGGCCAGCGTCACGTCCTTCTCCTTCAGCCCCTTGCGGCTGATGGCGCCCGTGTCATGCCCGCCGTGCCCCGCGTCGATGACCACCCGGCGTACCTTCAACCCGAGCTGCTCCGCCAGCGTCAGCTCCGCGCCGTTGGACACCTTCGCCGCGGCCTTGAGTCGCGCCTGCGCCATGTGCTCGTCCACCGCCGCGGTGACGGGCTTGTTCGCCCCGAGCAGCTCGGCCGACCTGGGCGCGGGCAACGCCTTCGCATCGGCGAACTTCACCTCCACGGGCTTGGGCTCCACCGGCTTCGTCTCGGCGACCTTCACCTCCACGGCCTTCGGCTCCACCGGCTTCGTCTCGGCGACCTTCACCTCCACGGCCTTCGGCTCCACCGGCTTCGTCTCGGCGGTCTTGGTCTCCACCGGAGCCGGGGACGACGGCGTGGCCGACGCCTCCCGCGCCTGCTGGCTGATGGCGTCGAGCAACGGCGACGAGCTGGGACGCTCGCCGCCCGTCGTGGCCGAGGCCTGCGCGGTGGCGGGCTCCGCGGGCTTGCTGAGATCGACGCGGATGACCGGCGGCTGCGGCGTGGGGGCCGGCTTGACGGGCTCGGGCGCGGACGCCACGACGGGCGCAGGCGCCGGCTCCGCGGGCTTGCGAGCGGGAACCGGAGCGGGAGCCGCCTTGGGCGGCGGGGGGAGCGAGGCCAGGAGCGACTTGAGCTCCGCGATCCGGTCTCCCTTGGAGTGTTTGGCCAGGAAGCTGGTGATGATGCGGCGCGCGGTCTCGGGCTGATCCATCCGCTCGAAGTAGATGCGCGCGAGCGTCACCGCCGCGTCGTCCGCGAGCCGATGGCGCGAGTGGGCCTCCACCACGCGGGTGTAGTCGGCGATGGCCGCCTGCTGATCCTCCACGACGAACGAGAGGCGGCTGAGCGAATTGAGCAGCTCGGCCGCGGTGTAGAGGGCGTCCGGAGCGCGTTCGCTCTTGGGGTAGTGGCTGGCGACGGCCTCGAACTTGCTGGCCACGTTGAGCCAGTGGTGGCGCAGCTTGCGCCGCGCGGCGTCGTCCTTGAGGACGTAATAGGAGCGGCGCGCCTCCTCGTAGGCGACCTCGGCGGGATCCCGCTTGGCCTGGGCGGAGAGCGGCAGCAGCAGGGCCAGGAGCGGAGCGAGGTGAGAGCGCATGAACGAGGCCTCCAGGTAGGGCGAGGGCTACAGACGTGTGTCATGGCCCTCCCCCCCCGGCAATTTTTCGCCCCTCAGCGCACCCACTCCAGGGTCCGGGCCAGCTCCTCGTCGATGACCCGGGCCTCTCCGGGCAGGGAGGACAGCACCGCCGCCAGCACCTTGTCCCCGTTGCGCACCGGGGCGCGGCCGCCCCGCAGGCGCGCGCGCACCGCGTGCTTCTGGTCCTGCTTCCAATAGGTGGCGGGGAAGATGGCTTCCCGGCGGGACTCGGGCAGGGCCGCGTCCGGCGTCAGCCACACCAACATGCCCTTGCGCAGCGGCTCCAGCTCCGCGCGCAGGGTGCGCTTGAGCTCCCAGGCGAAGAGGCCCAGGGCCCCGAGCGCTCCGAGCAGCACGCCCCAGGGCACCAGCCCGAGGGCCCGCGCCCGGGCACGCACGTGGCGCTCCTCCCGGGGCTTGTCTGGCACCTGGGGATCCACCAACAGGGGAATACGGGCGCCCCGGCCCAGGCCCTCGACATCCTCGACGCGCGCGCGCACGCCACTGGCCGAGTAGCTCACGGGCCCTACATTATAGAGCACCTCCAGGCGTGCCTCGGCGCCGTCCCGCTCGTCAAGCGGGGGCAAGGTCATGGTGACCAGTTGACCATCCAACGGCTCGGCGCGCGCGAGGAAACCCTGCTCTTCCACGACGAAGCGGCCGAGCAGCGCCGCACCCGCCCCGAGGGCCGCCATCAGCGCGAGCCCCCCGAGCAACACCCGGCCGAGCCGTGCGAGGGCACCCGGGACGCGGATGAGCGAAACGCGCCGGGGCGCTTGAGGAATGGCGAGTTGCATGGCCCGCATCCTATACAGACCTTCCCGTACCGACATGAAACCGGAGGCCGAGAGTGGAGCGAACATGCCCGGGGTAGAGAACTCCTGGCTGACGCCAGGGGGACGATTGCTCCGTCGGTTGGACGTCTTTCTCTCCGAGCCCTTGCGCCAGGCGGCCCCGGAGGATCTCGGCCGCTACCGGCTGCTCATCCTCATCTCCCTCGGTCTGCTGTTGCTCAATGCCCTGAGCCTCCTGGCGCTGCCCTGGAGCCCCGAGCCGTGGGTGCAGGGTCCGCTCGCGCTCCTCATCCTGGGGGTGACCACGCTGGCGCTGGCGCGGTTGCGCCGCCAGTGCTCGCCCGAGAAGACGGCGCTCCTGGTCTGTTCGGCACTGGGCGTGGCCCTCGTGTTCATCAGCACCGCGCAGGAGCTGCCCTACTCGGCCTCGCACGCGGCGACCATGTTGCTGCCCGCGTTGTCCGTCTATCTGGTGGGCGCTCGCCTGGGATTCTTCCTCACGCTCCCCGTCTGTCTGGTTCTGGGCGTGCTCCACCCCCTGCGCTACACGCTGCTCGGGCACATGCCCCGGCAGGATCTCGTCCAGTTATGGATATTGGACGTGTCCGCCGCCGTCTTCATGCTGTGCATCTGGGCGGTGAGCTGGATGCACGCCTCCGCGCTGGACCAGGCACGCCTCTCCCGGGAGCAGATGCTGCGCACGCTGCATGAGAGCGAGTACAAGCTGCGCACGCTCATCGAGAACACCGACGATCTGGTGTGCTCGCTGGACACGAAGGGCCGGATCCTCGTCGCCAACGCGGCGATGCGCGACTACTGCCGTGGCCGCTACGGATGGCAGGCGATCCCCGGCGAGCCCCTGCTCTCCCCCGACGCCCAGAACCAGCGGCAGGTGGAGCACATCCTCCAGCAGGTGCTGCGAGGGCAGTCCGTGAGGCTCGAGGATGGCTCGCTCGAGGGCAGCCCGCCGAAGGTGCTGGAGCTGTCCTTCAAGCCCGTCCTCGGCGAGCAGGGGCAGCCGATCGGCGTGACCCTCTTCGGCCGGGACGTCACCGAGCGCCGCGAGGCCGAGCACAAGCTCTCCGAGATGCACCGCTCCCTGGTGGATGTCTCGCGTCAGGCGGGCATGGCCGAGGTGGTCACCGGGCTGTTGCACAACGTGGGCAACACCCTCAACAGCATCAACGTCTCGGTGCACCTGGTCACCGAGCGCATCCGCGCCTCGCGCGTGGGCAGCATGGTGCGCGCCGCGGAGCTCATCCACACGCACCGCGAGGCGCTGGGCAGGTTCCTCGAGCAGGATCCCCGGGGGCAGCAGCTGCCTTCCTACATGCTCGCCCTCTCGCGGCAGCTCATCGAGGAGCAGCAGGCCCTGCTGGCCGAGCAGCGCACCCTCACCGACGCGTTGGATCACGTCAAATCCATCATCGGCATGCAGCAGGAGCATGCGCGCGTGTCCGCGCCGGTGGAGCTGGTGAAGGTGTCCCAGCTCATCGACGATGCCTTGCGGCTGCATGCCGTGTCCTTCCAGCGCTCGGGCATCGACATCCGCCGCGAGTACGAGCCGCTGCCGCCCATCCTGCTCGACCGGCACAAGCTGCTGCAGATCCTGCTCAACCTGCTCAGCAATGCCCGCCATGCGCTGCTCGACAGCGAGCGGGACGACAAGCGCATCATCATCCGCCTGGCGGCGCTGCCCGATGATCGGTTGAGGATCCAGGTGATCGACAACGGGCAGGGCATCTCGCCGGAGCACCTGACGCGCATGTTCACCCAGGGCTTCACCACCAAGAAGGACGGGCATGGCTTCGGCCTGCACATCAGCGCCCTGGCCGCCATCGAGATGGCGGGCACCCTGTCCTGCGAGAGCGAGGGGCCGGGCCTGGGCGCCACCTTCACCATCGATCTGCCCATGCAGGGCGAGCGCCCGGGGTAGAATGCCGGAATGCAGTCTTCCTTCCTCCTGGCCCTCCTCGTGACCACGCTCAACACCCAGGCTCCCGCTTCCCCGGACTTCGGCGAGGAGGCCGCGGCGCGCTTCGCGGAGCTCGCGCTCGCCTGTGTCCATCGCGAGTACCCGAACAAGATCGCCCACGTGATGAACGGCGACGCGGACGCGCGCCCGCCGCGCGAGCTCACCCCCGCCTTCTACGGGTGCTACGACTGGCACTCCTCGGTGCATGGGCACTGGCTGCTCGTGCGTCTGGCGCGGCTCCACCCCCAGGCGCCCTTCGCCGCGCGGGCCCGCGAGGCGGTGGCCCGGAGTCTGACGCCCGAGAACATCGCGGCGGAGGTGCGCTATCTGAGCGCCCCGGGCCGGGTGTCCTTCGAGCGCCCCTATGGCCTCGCCTGGCTGCTGCAACTGGCGGCGGAGCTGCGCGAGTGGGAGGAGCCCCAGGCCCGCGCGTGGTCCACCGCGCTCGAGCCCCTGGAGGCGCACGCGGCCGGGCGCTTGCGCGAGTGGTTGCCCAAGCTGTCGCGGCCCATCCGCGTGGGCGAGCATGATCAGACGGCCTTCGCCTTCGGGCTCGTGCTGGATTGGGCCCGGCGCGCCGGGGACGAGGCGATGGTGAAGCTGCTCACCGAGCGCGTGGAGACGTTCTACGGCAAGGATGTCCGGGGTCCGCTCGCCTATGAGCCCTCGGGACATGACTTCCTCTCCCCCTGTCTGGCCGAGGCGGACCTGATGCGGCGCGTGCTGCCCCCGGCGCGCTTCGCCACCTGGCTGAGCGGCTTCCTGCCGGAGATTCCCTCCAAGGCCAGTGCGTCCTGGCTGGAGCCGGCGGTGGTAACGGACCCGGGCGATCCAAAGCTCGCGCACCTGGATGGCCTCAACCTGAGCCGGGCGTGGATGCTGGAAGGCATCCTCTCGGGCCTGCCCCCCCAGGACAAACGGCGCCGCTCCCTGGAGGAGACGGCGAGGCGCCACCGGGAGGCGGGACTGCGCGCGGTGACGGGAGCCCATTATGAGGGGGGGCACTGGCTGGGCAGCTTCGCGGTGTACCTGGTGACCGGCAGGGGCCTGCTCCAACCCTGAGCGCCTGTCCGCCCCTCGGACGGCGGCACGGCGGGCGCGCTTCGCCCTCCTGGGGGCGCGGCGCGGTGCTAACCTGGGCGGACATGAAGCGTCTTCTATGGGTCCTGTTCGGGGTCGTCCTCCTCGGCGTGGTGGCGGCGGGTGGCGCCTGGGTCTGGGTACAACGGGAAGTGCAGCGGGCCGCGGCGCCACCGGGGGCGCCTCCGGTGGAGTTCGTCGTCTCCAAGGGCACCACGGGTCGTGGCCTGGGGCCGCAGCTCGTCTCGGCGAAGCTCATCAATGACGGCCGGATGTGGCGCTGGTTCCTCTTCCGCCGCGGCGCGTTCGCCCCCAAGGCGGGCCGGCACCTGGTGAGCCCGTCCATGACGATGGCGGAGCTCGCCGCCGCGCTCGAGTCCGCCCCGCTGCCCGAGGACAAGCCCTTCGTCATCGTCGAGGGCTGGCGCCTGCGCGACACCGACGCCGCGCTCGCCGCCGCGAAGCTCATCACCCCGGGGGCCTACGTGGAGGCCGCCAGCCACCCCGAGCGCTACAAGGCCCCCTTCCAGCTCCCCCAGGGCACCCTCGAGGGCTACCTCTACCCGGAGACGTATGGCGTCGTGCCCGGGGCGTTCAACGTGGAGGAGCTCATCCAGCGCCAGCTCGATACCTTCGCCGAGCGCTTCTACCTGCCCCACCGCGAGGCGCTGTCACGCAGCAAGCGCACCCTGCACGAGGTGGTGGTCATGGCCTCCATGCTCGAGCGCGAGGAGCCCGTGCCCGCCCAGCGCACCATCGTGTCGGGCATCCTCTGGAAGCGCATCGACAAGGGCTTTCCCCTGGGGGTGGATGCCACCTCGCGCTACAGCCTGAGCGAGTGGAATGATCGCAAGGCCTTCCTCCAGCGGCTGCGCGACACGACGGACCCCTGGAACACGCGCCATCGCAAGGGCCTGCCGCCGGGCGCCATCGGCTCGCCCACCGTGGAGTCGCTCCAGGCGGCGCTCGCCCCCCAGACCAACGAGTTCTGGTACTACCTGCACGACTCCGAGCGGCGCCTGCACCCCTCGCGCAACGCCGAGGAGCACGAAGCGCTGCGCCGCAAATACAACGTGTACTAGTGCCGCCCGGGCCCTGTTACATTCGAGGGCCCCCCCTTCCTCGACCCGCCCATGACCTCCCGCACCGAAAACCTCAATGTCGTCGGCATCGACCGCATGGCCACTCCCGCCGAGATCAAGGAGCGGGTGCCGATGACGGAGCGAGCGGCCGAGTCCGTCCTCGCTGGCCGCCGCGCCCTGGTGGACATCCTGGAGCGCAGGGATCCGCGCCTGTTCGTCATCGTGGGGCCGTGCTCCATCCACGATCCCGTGGCGGGAATGGACTACGCGCGCCGCCTGCTCGCCCTCTCCGCGGAGGTGCGCGAGACGTTGTGCGTGGTGATGCGGGTGTACTTCGAGAAGCCGCGCACCACGACGGGCTGGAAGGGCTTCATCAATGATCCGCGCATGGACGACTCCTTCCGCATCGAGGAAGGCATGGAGCGCGGCCGCCGCTTCCTGAAGGACGTGGCCGAGCTGGGGCTGCCCGCCGCCACCGAGGCGCTCGATCCCATCGCGCCGCAGTACTACGGCGACCTGGTGTCCTGGACGGCCATCGGCGCGCGCACCGTGGAGTCGCAGACCCACCGGGAGATGGCCTCGGGCCTGTCGACGCCGGTGGGCTTCAAGAACGGCACGGACGGCTCGCTGGAGTCGGCGGTCAACGGCATCCTCTCCGCCTCGCACGCGCACAGCTTCCTGGGGCTGAACGAGAACGGCGTGTCGGCCATCATCCGCACCCGGGGCAATGCCCACGGGCACCTGGTGCTGCGCGGCGGAGGCGGACGGCCCAACTACGACACCGTGTCCATCACCCTCGCCGAGCAGGCGCTCACCAAGGCGAAGCTGCCGTGCAACGTCGTCGTGGACTGCTCGCACGCCAACTCCAGCAAGAAGCCCGAGTTGCAGCCCCTCGTCATGCGCGACGTGGTGCACCAGGTGCGTGAGGGCAACCGCTCCATCGTCGGCCTGATGATCGAGAGCTTCCTCGAGGCGGGCAACCAGCCCATCCCCGCCGATCTCTCCAAGCTGCGCTATGGCTGCTCGGTGACGGACGCGTGCGTGGACTGGAGCACCACCGAGACCATGCTGCGCCAGGCCCATGAAGTCCTGCGCGGCGTGCTCCCCACGCGCCGCGCGGCGTGATGTCCGGGACCCGCGTGCGCTGGCTCGTCGCCGGCGCCTTCCACCCCTCGCCCACGGGGCGGCGCTTCCCGCTCACCGAGCAGTCCTTCGCCGAGCAGCTCCGGCAGGCCACCACGGGCCTGCGCGTCACCGTGCCGGATCGCATCGGCTCGGGCGACACGAGCACCCACACGCTGTCCTTCGGCTCGCTGGACGCCTTCGGGATGTCCGCGCTCATCACCTCCCTGCCGGAGCTGCGCGCCCTGAGCGCCCTGCGTGAGGCGATCTCGGGCTCACGCCCCCTCGCGCCCGAGGACTCCGCCCAGCTCCGGGCCTCGCTGGGCGAGGGCCGCCTGACCGAGGCCCTCGCGCGCGCCCGCTCCTCCCGAGCCGCCTCGCTCGCCCTCGTCGAGGAGGCCCTGTTCACCACCGCCCGGGAGCTGCTCCAGCATCCGCTCGTGGCCCGGCTGGAGTCCGCCTGGCGCGGGCTGCACTGGTTGTGGACGCAGTGCCCCGCTTCCGCGGGCATGGAGCTCGAGGTGCTCGACGTCGGGCCCGAGGCGCTCGTGGACACCCTCGCCGCGAGCCTCGAGGGGCCCGCGCTCCAGCGTCCCGATGCCTGCTTCCTGCTGGACGTGGGCGAGGATCCCGCCACTCCGGGGAGGCTCGCCGCCCTGGGAGAGCAGGCCTGGCTGCCCCTCGTCATGGCGGCCCCCGCGTCCCTGGGCGGAGCCACGCTCGCGGGCGCCCAGGACTTCCGTCCCCCGGACGCGTGGAACCGGCTGCGCGCCGAGGAGTCCTCGCGCTGGCTGTGCGCCGCGCTCAACCCGGTGGTGATGCGCGCCGAGCGGCACGGAGAGGTGCGCGGCGAATGCCTCGCCAGTCCCGTGCTGGGCGTGGCGGCGCTGCTGGCGGCGAGCTTCCGCGACACGCACACCTTCGCGCGGCTCGTGGGTCCGGGCAGCCCGGTGCGTGCGCCCGCCGTGTGGCGGCCCCAGGAGGGACGGGGCCCGGTGGCGACCGAGGCGTGTCTCTCCCTTCGGGAGCAGCAGCGGCTGGCCTCGCGGGGCCTCGCGGGGGTGAGTGGGTGGTGGGACTCGTGGGACGTGAACCTGGCGGCGGCGCCCACCGTGTATGGCGGCCGGGACGCGGCGCCCCTGCCCGCGCAACTGCTCACCGGCCGCATCGTCCGCCTCGCGCAGGAGCTGATCGAACGGCTGCCCCCCCAGGCCAGTCCCCAAGCCATCTCCGAGGTGTGTGCTCGCGCGGCGAGCGCGTTCCTTCCCGCGGGCCCGGGCCGCCGCTGCGAGCTGCACGGGCAGGTGGTGTCCCTGGGCCGGGGCGAGCGGGGCCTGCACGTGCGCGCCGCGCTTCCTCCGGAGCTGGCCGGCACCCGCCTCGAGCTCGAGCTCACCCTGCCCTTGCGCGGTTGAGGCTCGCGCCGCGCGCGGGACTGGCGCACGGACCGAGGGGATGTGCGATGATGAACGGCGCGTCCGGTCGCGACGGGGAGGACCGCCGGTGGGTAAAACATTTCACGACGATCTCCGGCTGGAGTTGTCACTCACGGCGGGCGGCGCCACCTTCACCATTCCCGGTGGACGGATCAAACACCTGTCGGTGCAGCTCGCCTCGCATGGCTTCACCGCGGCGGTGACCTTCTGGACCTCGCTGGAGAAGCAGGACGCGCCGCTCTTCGCCGCCTTCCAGAAGCCGGAGCTCATCCAGGTGCGCGTGGCCATCGCCACGGAGGATCCCGAGCTCCCCTCGCCTCCCGCGCCCATCGTGCTGACGGGCCTGGTGCGCAGCCGCCGCCTCGTGGCGGAGGTGCACGGCACCTTCCAGGACACCCAACGCGTCTTCCGCCGCTACACGTTCGAGTTCGCCGACGCCGCCCAGGTGCTCTGGCGGCAGCACCGCCCCGTGGAGCTGCACACCAACACCTCCATGAAGGAGTTGCTCGAGGCCCACAAGGCCAGCCTCCAGCTCGCGCTCGACTGGACCGAGCTCAAGCGCAAGCAGCCGATGATCTGCCTGGGGTTGGGAGCGGACGAGCCCGGGGTCAGCTTCTACGACTACGTCTGCTGGTACGTGGACTCGCACCAGGGTGTCTTCAGCTACGACAACCAGAAGAACGAGTACCTCTTCGCCGACAGCAAGCCGTCCTCGGGGCAGGCGGCCCCGCTCGGTCCGCTCCGGGTCCATCGCACGCGGGTCCTCCTGCCGCCCCCCATCCGCCACGCGGCGCGGGTGCTCAACGCCGTGGCCCAGGCCCCCACCACCACGCCCATCGAGCAACCCCAGGCCGTCCAGGGCACGTACCACGACGTGGTGGTGCGCACCCCGCTCGCCAACCGGGCCGATGAGCGTCAGAAGCTGGAGAAGACGCGCCTGAAGCTCCGTCAGCGCCAGCTCCAGGTGGCCTTCAAGCGCTATCCCCCGGTGGATGTCTTTCCCGGCGCGCTGCTGCGTCTGGAGGGGGCGATGTGGCCCAAGTCCCTGACGGGGCGCGACGACGACATGCGGGTGGTGGAGATGGACTTCGAGGCCCATGCCGAGGGCGCGGGCCCGAATGACAATCAGCAGGATCTCCAGGCCGCGTACATCATGCGGTGGTCGGTCCTGCTGGAGTCCGCCTCCGAGGCGGCGGTCCCGCTGCCGGCCTACCGCGTCCCCCGCTACCCCATCCACGTCGAGGGCCTGGTGCACAGCCCGGGCGGCGAGCCCGAGGATCGGCGCTACCTCATCGTCGAGGACGAGAAGACCTCGCTCACCGACTACCGTCTGACGGTTCCCCTGTGGAACAAGACGGTGAGCGTGCCCGCCGAGCCCATCCACATGCCGGGTCAGTTCTTCTTCCCACCGTACAAGAACACCCGGGTGTTGGTGGCGCTCCACCACGAGCGCGCCGAGCTCTTGCGCTTCATCGACTGGAAGGAAGGCGTGCGCACGCCCCAGTCCGGCCAGGGCGATCAGCTCCTGCTGGGCGAGAGCAAGTCGAGCCAGACGGCGCTCACCCACGACTTCCAGGAGGACAAGCCCGTGTGGCGCATGTTGCGCACCTCGGGCGGCGACACGCAGGTCATCCGCATGGGTGAGGGCAACCTCTTCATCCAGGTGAAGGAGTCCCAGGCCTCGGCGGCGCCCACGCCCACCTACGACGTCTCGCCCCAGGTGGAGGCGGCCAAGGGAGACCTCTCGGCGTCGGTGGGCGACTCGCTCGGGCAGACGTCCGCCGCCTTCCAGGGGGCGATGGCCGCCTCGCGCGCGAAGATGCAGGGCGCGCAGGCGGCGATGAAGGCGGCGATGAAGGCGGCCCGCGCGGAGGTGGGCGCCAAGGTGGCGGCGGCCAAGAGTGGAATGCAGGGCGCCTCCGCGAAGCTGTCCCAGAGCTCCGGCCAGCTCTCGGCGGCGAGCGAGTCGGCCAAGGCCTCGCTGCAAAAGCTGCGATGAGCAACGAACGGATGGATGGGGGACACCCATGCGGGAACTGAGCGCGAAACTCGCGGAACTTCGCGGACAACTGGAGTCCTTCGGCACGGGCGCGACGGCCCGCCTGACGCCCCTGCGCGGCGGCGTGGACTCGCTGTCGGGCAAGCTGGCGCAGACCCTGGGCGCCCTGCGGCCCGAGGTGTCCACGGTGGATGGCTCGCTGACGGGGAAGATCGAAGCGTTGGACGCCGAGTTGGCGAACCTGGAGCCCTGAGTGAAGGCGCTTTGGACGCGGTTCGATCAGACGGCGGAAGAGGTCCAGGGCCTGCGCACGCGGCTGGACGGCTCCGGGGAGCGCGTGCGCAACTCGGTGAAGGAGCTCACGCCCTCCGTCTCCTCCCGCTGTGACGCCCTGCAAGAGCAGGTGAAGGGCTCACAGGACTCCTTCGCCCAGCAGCTCGAGTCGCTGAGCCAGGACACGGCCAAACGTCGCGAGACGCTCCTGAGCGAGGGCACGGCGCGCCTCCAGCAACGCAAGGCGCAGGTGCGCGCCAATGCCGCTCGGCTCGAGCCGGCACGCGTGAAGGAAGAGGAGGCGGCGCTCGAGGCCCGGGAGCAGCAGCTCCAGGAGTTGCTGCGCACGACGGGTGGCGAGACGGAGGCGCACCTGCAGGGGGCCCACTCCCAGCTCACGACCACGGCGGACTCGGTGTTCGGCCAGGTGGCGCGCACGCGTGAGGCCACGGACGGAGAGGTCCAGCGGTTGCTCGCCGCGCTCGAGGCGCTGCTCGGCCCGG
Organism: Cystobacter fuscus DSM 2262; assembly: GCF_000335475.2. Taxonomy (NCBI): domain Bacteria; kingdom Pseudomonadati; phylum Myxococcota; class Myxococcia; order Myxococcales; family Archangiaceae; genus Cystobacter; species Cystobacter fuscus. The sequence goes on from NZ_ANAH02000067.1 coordinate 178,774, forward strand.
CCCTCCTGGCCCTGGGGCAGCTTCACGCCGAGGTCCAGTCCACGGGCGAGTCCTCGAAGGCCAACACCAAGCGTCAGGTGGAGCAGCTCCGCTCCGGACTCCAGCCGCTGCGCACCCAGGTGCAGGGCTCCACCCAGTCGGCGGAGCAGCTGCTGCAAACCCTGGAGACCACCATTGGCGCCACCCTGCTCGCCGGCAGCCAGCAGCTCGGGCAGTTGCTCGACACGCTGGATGAGTCGCTGGGCGGGCCGGTGCGCTCGCTGAGCCAGCAGCTCGAGGCGGTGGAGAAGTTCCTCGAGCAGGTGGGCGAGCAGATCGACGCGCTCATCACCCAGGGGGTGGGCGCCATCGACACGCTGATGAGCACGGCGCTCACCACCCTCGAATCCATCCAGGCTCCGGTGCGCCAGACGATCGACGCCGCCTTCACGGTGCTCGACGGACTGACGAACACGCTCAACCAGCTGGACAAGCAGCTCCAGGCCCTCTTCACCGCCCTGCCCGAGAAGCTCGAGCAACTCCAGACACTGTTCAAGACGCTGGTGGGCACGCTGGAGTCCCTGCTGTCCCGGGCGGTGCAGATGTTGGAGGCCATCCCCGCCGCGGATCTCCCCAAGCCGCTGGTGGATCCCGCCGTCCAGGCCATCAAACAGGTGGTGACGCAGATCTCCACCCAGCTCGGCACCCTCACCCAGCAGGTGGGCCAGCAGATGACCACGGTGCAGGATCAGGTCATCTCCCAGGTGGAGCAGCTCCAGGCGCAGGCGGTGCAACAGGTGCAGACGATGCAGGAGCAGCTCCTGCAGCAGATCCAATCCCTGACCGAGTCGGTGCAGAGCGGCATCGATCAGGCCGTCACCCAGGCCGGGCAGCTGGTGGCGCAGGTGACGCAGCAGATCGGCACCGCGCGCGACCAGGTGGCTAAGCAGGTGGAGGCGATGAAGGCCCAGGCCGCCATGCGCGTGGAATCACTCCAGGAACAGGTGGGCCAGCAGCTGGCCACGCTCCAGCAGGCCCTCGAGGACGGAGTCCAGGCGGCGGCCAACCAGGTGGCGGCGGTGGAGGCCCAGCTCGAGCAGCAGCTCGCCGCCGCCCAGCAGCAGGTGCGCTCCGGCCTGGACGCGCTCGGTGGCACGGTGGACGCGGCGCTCGCCCAGGCGCGCGAGGGGCTCGCGCGCCTCGAGGCCGGGGTGACAGCGCAGGTGGAGCAGGTGCTCGCCGCCTTCACCCAGCGGGCCGGGAGCATGGGAGATTCCGCGGCCCAACAGCTCGACGGGATGCTGGGCCAGGTGGACTCGACGAAGCAGCGGCTCCTCGTGCCACTGGACACGCTGGAGGCCTCGCTGCGTGACAACAACCCCTTCGCGCCGGTGGTGGAGCAGGCCCGTGGCCAGGTGGACTCGGTGATGGGGAAGACCGAGTCCCGGGTGCGCGAGCTGACGGGCTGAGCGCTACTTGCCGCCGAGCTTGGGGGCTTCCGGCGGTTTGACTTCCGGCGCCTTGGGGGCTTCCGGCGGTTTGACTTCCGGCGCCTTGGGGGCCTCCGGCGGCTCATCCAGGGAGGGACCCTGGGGAATGGTGTCGCGCAGGATGCGGCTCGTGGCCAGCTCCACGTCCACCGCGCTCGCCAGCGGCGGGCTGAGCAGCACCTGCCAGTTGCCGTCCGGCGCGGTGAAGAGGAAGGAGAGCGCCACCGAGCCCTCCTTGGGCGCCTTCACCTGGAAGCGCTGGATGGTGCCCGGGTAGATGACGGCCGTCTGCAACACGGTGGTGTCCGGAACGCCCACGCGCGCGGCGACCTCCGAGTACGCCTCGTTGGCGTACTGCTTGGGGTCCACCTGCCGCACGAGCATGTACAGGGGCCGGCCCATGTTGGTGCCCACGGGCGACTTCACGGCGATGTTGATCTGACTCGGCCCACAGGCGCCCAGCACGAGCGCCAGCAGGCCCAGGGCGGCGCGCCTCATCGCGGCACTTCCCGGAACGGCACCCAGGGGTCGCCCTTGAGGCCGAAGCTGATGTCCACTCCCCGCTTGTTCACGTTGTTCCCCTGCAGGACCAGGCTCCACTGGCGGCGCTGATCGGTCGCCACCAGGGCTTCCTCGAAGAGGCGGAAGCAGCTCCAGATAGAGCGATTCCAGGGCAGGGACAAGAACTTGGGATCATCGCGCGAGGGCGAGCGCAGCTCCAACACGATGGAGGACACCTGCTGATCCCACCAGTTGAGCGGGAAGTCCTGCCAGGAGGGGCTCTGGTTGAAGCCGTAGGCGGTCGTCTTGCCGCACTTGAGGGAGGACATGGTGACGAACACCCCCGGCATGGGCGGGGGCGGCAGGGGCTGGGGCTGCACCTTGAGCATGAGCGGCCGGGGGCGGCCCTCGTCGTCCCAGAGCAGCTTGGACAGCCGCGCCACCTGGCTGAGGGTGGGCAGGAGCGACTCGGGCAGCTGCAGCTTGTCACGCAGGGTGCCACGCAGCGCCCATTGGGTGCCCCGCTCCACGCATACGCCCGAGTACACCTGCTCCACGAAGTGCCAGAAGGCACCATCCTTGCGGCGCAGCACCTCGAGCTCGCTCGGATCCACGTCCTCCCTGGCGTCGGGGTTGAAGGGGTAGCGCGCGAGCAGGGGCCGCAGCATGCGCGACGAGGCTTCTTCCCACTCCCGCGCCAGGGTTCCCTCCAACTCTTCCTTGCCCAGCTTCTGCACCCTCAGGAAGGGCTCCAGGAAGGGCTGGCGCAACTCGCCGGTGATGCCCTGGGAGTCCAGCCAGGCCTGGGCCTTGCGCAGGTAGGAGCTCTCCTCCTCGAGCAGCATGGCGAGGGCGACCTTCTCCAGCGGGCTGATCATCTCCGAGAGCTGGGCGTCGGCCGGGGTGCCCTCCTCGAGCGCCTCGTCCTTGTCGGAGGCCGGCGCGTCCTTGGCGGCCGCGTCCTTGGCGCTCCTGGCCTTGGAGCCGGCATCCAGCTCGTCGCGCATCTGCGCCACGAGCGCCTGATAGGGGGCGAGCGCGGCGTAGAAGCCGCTCTTGTCGGCCACCATGAGCTGGACGACGGGGCGGAAGGGCGCCACGGCGTTGCGCAGCGGCTCGTAGTAGGGCCCCTCGAGGGGATCCAGGTTGGCCCGTTCGGCCACCTCGCGCAGCATGTCCACCTGGCCGGAGGAGGGCTGGGACAGCCGCCCCAGCTCGTCGATGAGCTGCTTGCGCGGGACGTTGAAGCGGTACTGGTCCACGGTGTGGAACAGGCCGTCGCGGTAGCCCAGGGAGAAGGAATTCACGCGCTTCTGCACGTACTGGGAGCGCCGGGCGGCCTCGTCCGTGGGCAGCTGGGCGCTCTTGATGCGCTGGGTGAAGTCATCCACCAGGGGCTTCAAGTCGGTCTCGAAGGCGGTGCGGCTGAGCACCATCGCCCCCGGGCGCACGGCGGCCTGGGCATTGACGGTGAGCTGGCCATTGGCCTCCTGGGTGTCGAGCTCCTTCTGGAGCAGCTCCCGGGAGAGCTTCTCGGGAACGAACTCGAAGGACTCCTGGAGCAGCTCGATGCGGTAGGGGCCCTTGTTGTTGCCCGGCAACCAGAGCCCATCCCGGGTGAGCAGCTCCGAGGCGCCCATCTTGCGCACCGCGAGCAGCCCCGAGTACGCATCGTCCTCCATGCGCAGCACCGCCGCGAGCGCCTCGCGGTTGTTGCGCAACCACTCGAGCACGTCGACGGTGGTCTCGATGCCCTGGAAGTAGCGCGTGTTGACCTGGACCTTGGAGGCGTCGAACAGGTTGAGCAGCGTGGGCAGCGACGCGTAGACGTCCAGGTCGGCCAGCTGCGCGAGCAGCCGCTCACGCTCCTCGCGGTGCAGATCGAACTCGGCGATGCCCCGGGGGCCGGCTTCCAGGGAGCGGCGCAGGAAGCGCAGGTGATCCAACCAGGGCTTGAGCTGGCTCTCGAACGTGAGCCGCTCCGTGAAGGGCCAGCAGGACCAGACCTCCTCGTTGGTGAGCTGCACCGTGGTGTCGCGGCGGCACGGCGGCGTGCGCTCCCAGGGCTCGTCACTGGCGAGGAGGTAGGTGTCGATCAGCGGCTCGCTCAGCTCGAGCGCGGAGATCCACGTGCGGTGGGAGGCCCCGGACAGCGTGTCCGGAGCGGCGGACCTGGCGTCGAACCGGCGCGACCCCTTCGGGAGGTTGGACCTCACGAACGTGCCCAGACCGTCCCCGCTCGAGGCGTGGAGGGTGGCCAGCAGGTACACGACCTGCTCGGGGCGGCAGGACTTGGGTTGCTTGCGGCAGCGCTCGAGCGCGGGCCGCAGGTGGATTTCCCGGATGCCACTGGCCAGGCGCTGGCGCAGCTCCAGCGTCTCGTCGGGGAAGCTGGTCTCCAGGGGTGGCCACCAACGCTCGGCGCGCTCGAGATGCTGGAGCGCCTCGGCGGCCTTGTTGACCTGCACCTCGACGACCTCTCCCCTGCCCTCCAGCCCCTGCTCGCGCAGTTGCGTCACCGTCTCCTCGAGCACCGTCACTTCGTCCTGGACGTCGTCCAGCAACATGTAGAAGTGGGCGTAGGCGGCCAGCACGGGCAGACAGCACACCGCGGCGATGCCCGCGGCGCGGCGCAGGTGGGTGCGCAGGTACAGCTTGCGCATCGAATCGTTGGTGCCCTCGGCGGCCACCACGGACAGCGTGCCGCTGGCGCGCGCCTCGGGTGTCAGGGAGGACAGGTAGACGCGCGAGAGCAGCGGCTTGAACGAGAGGGTATCGCCCTCGAGCAGCGCGGTGACGAAGCGGCCCAGCCCCGAGAACGAGCGCCCGCCTTGCGAGTAGAAGCGCTCGAGCCGCTCGAAGGCGTCCACGGGCAGCGACGTGAGGCCCAGGGCCAGGTACTGCTCCTGGCTGCGCAAGAGCGAGGACAGCCCGTCCTCCTCGCCCTGCCTGGGGATGTCGAAGGCGAGCGCCACGCCGTGCGCCTTGAGCAGCCGGGCGAAGTCCTCGAAGCCCTCCAGGCCGTCCATGTTCGTCAGGCACAGGCGCGTCTCCACCGGACCGCGGCTCGCCTCGGACATGAGGTTGAGCTTGCCGCGCAAGAGCTGGGCGAAGCGCCGCTGCTCGTCGGGCGGGGTGTCCGACAGCCAGCGCACGTCCAGGACGATGACGGCCAGCCCCTGCTGGCGGTGGCTGAAGCACTTGCGCCACATGCGCCGCAGGGCCGTCCGGGCCGACAACGTCTCGTCCTCGAGCAGCGGGGCCGACACCTCGTGCACCACGCAGTCCGGGCCCAGGTACATCTGCAGCAGCGGATCCGACGTGTAGCTGGGCAGGTACTGGCGGGCCTGGCGCTGCCAGTCCACGTCCAGGCCGACGAGCTTCGTCTTGCCGCTGCCCGCGGGGCCGAACACCACCACGGTGGGCAGATCCACCACGGCGGCGCGATGGGCGAGCGGCAGGCCATTGAGGAAGGTGCCGCGCACCTGCACCAGTCGCTGGGCGGCCATGGGCGGCGGTCCACTGGAGGCCGGGGCGGCCGCGCGCCGGGCGCGCCACCACTTCACCAGCATCCAACCGACGACCACGGCGAGCGCCAGGCCCAGCAGCAACAGCAGCCAGGGCACGTACGGGCTCACCGCGTTCCAGAACTTCTGGAACGCGGTCTCGGTCTCGGCGATCGACTTCGCCCCCGCCTCCATCGCCTTGGCTGGATCCGCCGCGCTCAATGACTCCGACACGACCACGTTCAGCAGCCACCCCACGGCTCACCCCCCTCCACTGACCGCGGCGGGACCAGGACGTCCCGAGCGTACAGCCAGTTGGAGCGCCTCCAGCACATCTTCCAATTCATTCAACGCGCCCAGGAGCTTCTCCTGTCGGCTCTCCTGCTCCTTGGGGGCCAGGAGCGTGCCTCCCGACTCCGGATAGAGCGCGTTCACGTCCGAGCGCACCGCGGCCAGCAGCGGCTCCACCGCCGCGTCGAGCGAACCCAGCTCGGCGCGAATGGCCCGCTCGAACTGGACCAATTGAGCCCGGGCCCCCCCAGGCTGCGTCTTCTTCTGCGCCTCGTCCTTCATCTCGACAACCACCAGAGCAAGACCGGGAGTGTCACCACCACGGCTCCGGACACGAGGTAGTAGCGCAACGGGAAGGCGTGGACGAGGGGGGCCTGTCCGACGGCTGGAGGGGGAGCGGGCACGGCCTCGGGCTTGGGGATGCGCGCCGCCAGCCGCTCCTTGTACTCGCGCAGCCGCGCCGCGTTGCCCGCGTGGCGGCCCTCGAAGCCGGCGGTGAGGCAGAAGTGCAACAGCTCGAACACCAGGGGCGAGGCCACCCGCAGCGCGAGCTTCTCGTCGGCCAGCTCGTAGAAGTGGTCGCCGCCCGAATCAATGCCATACAGCCTGTGCTGAAGCAGGGGCCACTGTGCCTGCTCGGAGTCCGCCAGCCGGCGCAGCACCCGCTCGTCCGTCAGGTAGACGAAGGGCCGCAGCGCCTCGGCGATTTCCTCTTCCCGGTACGCGCCGCCCAGCGCCTGCTGGAGGCCACTCACCTCCGCCAGCAGTTGCTGCTGGACGAGCGCCAGCCCCTGGGCGCCGACGCGCACCTGGGGACGCGGTTCCCCGTCGGCGGGCTCCGCCGGCAGGGATTGATCCAGGAGCAGACGCACCTGCCGGTAGGTCTGGAGGACGATCTGCCAATGCTCGAGTTTCATGAAGAAGTCTTCACCGGGAAGGCACCCGCCCCCGCGATCGACGAGCGTAGCACCACGGACGCCTCGCCATTCCAGGCCTCCAGCAGACGTTGGATCTGCTCGAGGAAGCAGGCCACGAGGGGCTCGGCGCTGGCATCGAACGGCTCGAGGATCATTTCGTAGACGTGGAGCAGACCCGAGCCGCGCAGGGCTCCGTCCGGAGCCACCGTGGCCTTGAGCTCGCGCACCCAGGGCAGCACGCGATTGAAGGGCTCGTCGACGGGGGTGCCCAGGTAGTTGAGCAACGCGGCCAGCTCGTTGCGGTCCAGGGTCGACTTGACCTTCCACGCGAGCAGGCGGGTCAACCCCGCCACGTCCTGGCGCAGGGTGCTGTCGCGGTGGGCCTCGAGCCGGCCCACCAGCCGCCAATCGAGCCCCTCCACATGCCGGCCCGGAATGGAGACGCTGATGCGGCCAACGGCCTCGGTGATGAAGTCGGGCTGATGCCAGAGGGCTTCCACCAGCAACTTCTGGGGTTCGGTGAAGGCCTGGGGCAAGGACACGAGCAGACTGTGACGCGGACGCATGTCGGCGTCCAGGGACTCATCCAGCTCGTAACTCGGCCCCTCGCCCGGGAGAAAGGCGGGCCGCATGGGCACGCGTCCGGCGCGGCCCAGGGTGAACACGCCGGTGACCGAGTGCAGCCGCAGCGCCTTGCCCGCCGACATGCCCCGGATGGGGAACTCGGAGCGGGTGCCATCGGCGACGAGCGGCTGGGCGGGCTCGGCCTTGAGGTTCTCCACGGGTACGACGAAGGGCACGAGGAAGTCCGGGTGGGTCGAGCGGCCCACGGACCAGGACTTGTCCAGGTCCAGGCACAGGCTGAAGCGGCTCCACTCCTTGCGGTGCGAGGGCACGGCGACGTGGAGGAAGAGCCCCTGCTCGGGCATCTGGAAGAAGGCGCGCACGCGGTGCAGCGGGTGCTCGTAGCTGCCCGCGTCGTCCAGCTCGGCCGGAGGGTCGCCGAGGAAGAACTCGCACGGCAGGCCCTGGGAGCTCTCACTCGCGGGGGCGTCATAGACAACCGACACCTGCTTGAGGTGCTGGCGCAGCGCGTGGAAGACGGCGAGCGAGGGGCGGTACTCGTCCAGGTGGCGCACGTGCAGGCTGAACATGCCCACGGGATCGCGCCGGGCGAAGCTGGACTCGAAGCGCAGGATGAGCCGGTAGCGTCCATCCGCCAGCCGCACCACGTCCGTGCCCGCGGGGGCGATGGGGAGGATGCGCAGGTTGCGCCGGGTGCGGAAGGTGCCGGGCGCGCCATGGGCGGGCGACAGGCGCAACTCGGTGCCCCGCGCGAGCGTCACCGTCTCCGTCATCTTGTCCCCCGGCAGCGCCTGCACCATGGCCACCGCGGGCAGGGGCTGGAGCAGGAAGTCGAAGAAGGCGGAGAAGAGCCGCAGCCAGGTGGAGCGCACGTTGTGCTGCGTGGCCGCGCGCGTCTGCACGGAGAAGAAGGCCATGGACTCCACGAGGCGCCGCACGTGCGGATCCTCCCGGTCCAGGGGCACCGTGGGGTAGGCCGTCAGGAAACGCTGCCGGAAGCGCTCGAGCGCATCCAGCTCATTGAGGTACTCCAGGTACATCCGGTCCGACGAGTCACTCACCGCCACCTCACCCCAGCTTCACGAGCGCACCACCCACGGTGGTCATCGAGCCCTTGAGTTCCGCGAGCCCCGAGGACTCCAGGCCGAGCTTGCCCTGGCCGGCCACCTTGGTCATGGGCGCGGACAGCTCCGCCTGGGCCTTGCCGGACATCTTCAGGTTGACGCCCTCCACGGTGTTGTCTCCCGCCGAGGCCGTCAGGTTCGTCTGCATGCCCTTGAGATCGAGCTTGGACGTCGCCTCCACGGTGACGTTGGTGTTGGAGGACAGCTTGGCGTCCTGGGCCGCGCTCTGGGTGAGCTTGGCCTTGGTGTCCAGCGTCATGTCCTTGGTGCTCTCCACCTTGAGGATGTCCTGGCTGGCCCAGCTCGAGGCCTTCACGGACTTGAGGGTGAGCGTGCCGGTGGCGTCGACGGTGAAGTCCTTGCAGGTGATGGTGACGCTGTCCTGCTTCTGCACGATGGTGCTCGTCTCCTCGTTCCCCTGCACCTTGAGGGTGATGCTCGTGCCATCCATCACCACCGTCTGGGTGATCTTCCCGTCGGCGTTCTCCACCTTCACGGTGACGCCTTTTTCCTTGTCCAACTCGACGGTGCAGACAAGCTTGCCCATGATCGACCCTCACCGGTGGGAGGCGCGAGGCCCCCCCTCCCTCTTCACGACGGCTCTTCTTTCACCTGGATGAGCAGCGTACCTTCGTTCAGCTGGATCTTCTGGGTGTCCTTGTCATGGGTGCGCTGCATGAGGAACACGGGTTTGTCCTCCGTGTAGTAGTGTTTGAGCGCGGTGCCATTCTCGGGCGTCTTGCCCACGAGCAGTTGGACGCCCTGCCCCGCCTGGGGCATGCGCGCGCCGGCGCGCCAGTCCAGGAAGCGCTTGATCCACGCGCGCTGGAAGTCGAGCCCCACGAGCACCCGCTCGCCCTTGTAGGCCGGGAAGTAGAAGTGGCCGGGCAGCAGGTTGGGGTTGAAGGGCGCGGGGACGATCTGATCCGCGAAGAGCGGCAACTTCACCTTGTAGCCCTCCACCGAGGTGTCCGGATCGGTGTAGGCCTGCCACGTCTCGTCCGCGTCCCCGCCCTGCTCGCTGACGATGAGGCCCTCGACGTAGCGGGGGTAGACCGGGGGCTGCCAGGCGGGCAGCTCCACATGGGCCTCGGTCTTGCGCTCCAGCCGGGTGCTCAGGCTCAGGCTCAGCAGGGCGTAGTCCTCGCCATACACCTCTTCCTGATCCTCGTCCGCCACCTCGGCGTACAGGTGCAGGCTGCGCACGCGGAAGACCTCGTCCTTGGTCACCCCCGCGGCGCTCCAGGCATCGTTGGCGGGCAACTTCACGAGCGCGCCCGGGGCCACGGCCTTCTCGGGGAAGGAGCGCCAGGTGAGCTCCAGCTCCGACTCACGCGGCTTGAGCCGGGCCGTCTCGAGGTCCACGCGCGCCTGCACCTCGTCGGAGATGGGCGTGCACAGCAGCACGTCGTGGCGGATGCCCTGGACGGCGTGCGTGTGGGGGACGGCCTGGGTCTGGGGACTCACCGCCGTGGCGTTGAGCACCGTCACGTCGTGGCGGATGACCTCGGGCATCAGCACCTCCATGCCCGACAGGTGCAGCGCGTTCAACGTGAGCGGCGTGCCCGAGGTGTCCTTGGCGCCCGCGAACTTGTAGCCGTGCGTCGTGTAGTCGTGGGTGAACACGCCCGCGTGGCCGTGCACGTACCACATCACCCAGTCGTAGAAGCTGGCCCCGTCCTGGGGCGCCAGACCCAGGAAGAGCACCGGGTGCGACGAGCCGAGCCCCGCGTCCCAGTCATAGCTCAGGTCGATCTTCTCGCCCTTGTGCGCCTCCAGCACGTCCTTGACCGTCTTCCCGGTGTAGAGGGACGTGGGGTGGTGCTGGCGCCACAAGAGCTGGGCGGCGTCCTGGAAGCGGATGCCATAACGGCGATGGAGGATGAGATTGCTGTCGCCGGTGGTGATGGCATCCTCGACGAGCGACTTGTCGGTGACGAAGCCCTTCACCTTCAGCTCCGTCGGCTCCGCGCGCGCCGAGGCCTGCGGCAGGATGGCCTTGATGCCGAGCGTGATCTCGATCAGCTCCGGCTTGAGGAAGGAGGCCAGCAGGGCGTCCTTGCTCTGGCCGCCCTGGGCGTGGTTGTCCATGAGCAGGAACTCCACCTCGCCCTGGAACCCCCAGCTCCACAGCTCCAGCGCCACGCGCTTGATGCTGCCCGCGATGATCTCGTGCGCCGTTCCCTCCACGGTGAGGGTCAGCGACACCGACAGCCGATCCTCGAACGTGCGCTCCATCATCGCTCCTCGTCCTCGTCCACCCGCACCTGCGCGCTCACGGTATGGAAGAGCAGCCGCAGGGTGCAGGGGGTGCCCTGCAGTGTAGCGGTGAGCACGAAGTGCAGCCACAATCCCGAGTCCCGGCCGCGCATCTTCAGCTCCACGTCCTGCAGGCGCGGCTCATGGGTCCGGATGGAGTGCAGCAACTCGCCCGTGAGCGTCTTCATCAACTCCTGGGTGCCGTACTTCTCCGTGTAGCGCCCCAGGCCGAAGCCCTCGACGAAGTAGCCGTAGCCCTCCTTGGTGTTGAGCACGGACTCGAGGTTGAGCCGCACCCGCTCCAGCTCGCCCTGGCGGCCCGGCGCGCGCGGCGCGGCCCCGGTGAACTTGTCCAGGAAGGAGGGGCGGCTCATGTCACCCCGCCTTGCGCCAGAAGAGGAAGACCTGGGTGCCCTGCAGCGCGGGGGTGATGTAGAAGGCCATGCCATTGTCGCGCACGGCGTACTGCCACTCCTCGCCCAGCGAGAGCTTGTACCAGGAGATCTCCGGACCGAAGGCGTGGGGGAAGGCGGGGTGCGGCACGTGCTCCAGGGGAATGCCCCGGAGCGCCAGGCGGCGCACGGCGGGCAGCCGCGAGGGGCTCGCGAGCTTCACGCCCTCGAGGGTGGCGGGCCGGCCGGGATCCTCGTTGCGCACCAGCAGGTACAGCTCGCTCGCCACGCCCTCCTCCAGCATGGGCAGGGGCGCGAGGACGAACTGGCCCTCGCGCGACTCGAAGGGCTTGTAGGTGAGCCGCGTGTCCTCGGGACGGAAGGCGCGGTTGAACAGCTCCATCCACCCCCACAGCCCCGCGCCCGGATCGTCGTGCACGTAGCCGGGCATGGAGTCATCCGGCACCAGCTCGAGGAAGCAGCACACCTCGAAGTAGAACTGCCGCAGGGCCTCGAAGAAGCGGTACGGGTGGGGAAAGACGTCGTTGCGCATGTCGGCGCGCATCGCCTGCAGGCGGCGCACCTCGAGCAGCGTGCGGCGGGCGCTGGCGAGCCGCTCTCCGCGCTGGTAGCTGTCCAAGAGCAGCGTGCGCAACTGCCCGTGGGCCTTGTCCAGCAACGAGTCCAGCTCCCGGAGAAACCCCGCGAGGAAGGGATTGGGCCCCACCAGCAACAGGGGCGGCACCCTGCGCTCCGAGGGCCTCCACACCCCCTCGAGGTTCTTGGAGAACGTCATCAGCTCCAGCGACGAGCGGGCCCGGTCCACGGACGGCTCGGTGGACAGCAGCAGGCGCTGCAGCAGGCGCTGCACGGTGGGCGGTGCATCCGCGTAGAGCGGGACCCCCTCCGTGCCCCGCACCTCATCCATCAGGTGGAGGTACACGGTGACTTCCGCCCGGCCCGTGGCCTCGAGCGAGAACGAGGGCTCGGCGGCGTTGCCGGGCACATCCACCAGGTAGCCTCCCGGCAGGATGGCGGTCAACGAAGGCAGGGACAGACTGCCCTCGGCCAGCAGCGCCTCGTTCCACACGAGCGAGGCGATGCCGACCTGGGGCAGCCCGGACAACTCGCCATGCAGCCGCGCCTCGGCCGAGAGTGATTCGTCCTGGGCGCGGAAGTGCTCGGGAAGGAGCGTCTGGCCAACCTGCCAGCGGACCCGCGCGAGCTTGTGACGCTGCATGTCGTGGACTCCTGGGAGGACGCGCGTCAGGCGCCCTCGGTGATGCCCCACTGCTTGACGAGGTTCTTGCCGGACGCCGTGGCGAGGTTCACCGTCTGCTCGAGCGACTGCGGCTTCACGCCGATCTGCAGGGTGAAGTTCTTGGGCGACTGCACCTCGGAGGACGGGTCATCCGCCACCGACAGGTTCAGCTCGTCCCCGTTCTTCTCCAGCAGGCCCTTGAGCACGGCGTCCACCGAGTTGGACTTGTAATACTTCTTCAGCTTCGGGTCGTACTCGTAGACCACGTACTTGATTTCCACCTCGATGTTGGACCACGAGCCGAGCAGCGCCGCGGCCAGGGTCTGCTTGTTCTCGGTGGAGATCTGCGCGGACATGTACATCGCGTCCGTGGTGCCCGTCTCCCACATGTAGTGGTTGAGCACGCCCACGACCTTGTCGGCGATGGTCTTGTCCGGCTGCTCCGGATCCTTGATGGTCGCCTGATCGGCGGCGAGCGCGATGCCCCCCATCTTCAGGGACGTGATGTAGCCCACGGGCGTCTGCTTGTCCTTCTTGAAATTGAAGCCCTGGTAGACGTCCAGGGAACGAGCGAATTGAGGCATGAACTCCTCCTGTGTGTCGTTGGATGGAAGTTACGACGGTCGCCCGGTCATCCCAGGCGGGACTCCAACATCAGCTCCGCGCTGAGTCCCTCGAACTGGATATGCGGCAAGACGGCGATCTTGCAGTCATACCAGCCGATCTCCCCAGGCCTGGACTCCACCATGACGCTGGTGGCCTTGAAAGGAAAGCGGCGAAGCGTCAGATCGTCCGGATTGACGACCGTGGTGACGTACCCCGACAGCCACGCGTCGATCTGCCGCTGCACGTAGCCGGCATCGGCGGTGCTGCCGATGTTGTCGCGCATGATGCTCTTCACGTAGTGCGCGAGCCGGGTGATGGAGAAGGTGTAGGCCAGGTTGGTGACGAGCTGCGAGTTCTCCGAGTCCTTGGCGTCCTTGAACTTCTGGGCGCGCTTGATGGACTGGGTGCTGAAGAACGTCGCCTCGCTGGAGCCCTTGCGGTAGACGAGCGGGATGAAGCCGTTGCGGGCGAACTCGTACTCGCGGTAGTCCGGAATCGCGATCTCCACCGGCGCCTGGATCATCTTCTGGCCGCGCAGGGTGAAGGTGTCCACCGGCAGGCCCGTGACGAGTCCGCCGCCCTTGGGCCCGCGGATGGACTGGCACCAGCCGGACTGCTCGAAGGCCTTCACCAGGTTGCGCCCCATCAGGTAGGCGGCGCTGCCCCACAGGTACTTCTTCGAGTCACCCTGGGCGTCCTCCTTGAAGTTGAGCACGCTGCACGGGTTGGTGTCCGGATCCCACGGCTGGCGCACCACGTAGCGCGGCAGCGTCAGGCCGATGTACGCGGCCTCTTCCTTGTCGCGCAGCTGGTTCCACCGGCCGTAGCGCGGGTGGTTGAGCACGCCGTCCAGGTTCTTGAGCGACTCGAGCTGCTCGACGCTGTCGCAGTCGAAGAACTTGTAGCTCGCCGAGGCGATGAACGGACAGTGCGCGGCGTTGGCCACCTTGGCCATGCGCTCCAGCCAGGTGATGTCCCCGCGCGTGGCGCTGAAGTCGTACAGGCCCAGCATCACCCCGTACGGCTTGCCACCGAACTGGTCGTACTCCTTGATGTAGACCTTGTCGAACAGGGCGCTGGAGAAGATGCTGCTCGAGTTCTTCTCGAAGTCCTCGGCCAGCTCCTCCTTGTCCACGTCCAGGATGTCGATGGTGATGTCGGCCTGGAAGTTGGTGTGGCCGATGAGATCATCCAGCCCGCGCCAGGCCGACTCCATCTTCTGGAACTTCTCGTTGTGGAGCACCTCGTTGATCTGCTCCTCGATGAGCCCATCGATGCGGGCGATGGCCTTCATCACCTCGCCCTTGTCGAAGCGCACCTGCCCCACGTCGTCCTGGATGGGCTCGACGTTCTGGAGCAGCGCCGCCACGGCGGACATGAAGCGCTCCTCGCCCCCCACCTGCTCCTCATCCTGGGTGATGGGCACCAGACCGGTGCCGATCATCGGATTGGCGTTGAGGGGGACGTCGAAACCGCGGACCTTGAACAGCTCGTTGAGATAATTTTTTTCGGCCATGAGCGATGGGCTTCCCGGCAAGAAGATGGATGGAGAGAGAGGGGATCAGGCCTTGACGGTGGCGGGCTCGGTGACGGTCTCGGCGACCAGGGCGGGCTGTCCGGAGTCAGGCGGAGCCGCCTTCGCCACGGGCAGGCGCATGGACGCGAACCCCTTGAGCTGATCGCTCTGCAGCAGCTTGTTGAGCTGCTCCTTGTCGGAGAACAGCTCGTAGAGCGTGCGCCGCAGCTCCTTGCGGTTGTCGATGTCCGACTGCATCTCCAGCAGCAGCTTGCGCATCAGCATCAGCGCCTTGAGCTTGGGCACGTGGTGGACGATCTCATCGGGGTTGAAGGACTTCATCCCCGTGACGGGCAGCGTGACCGACATCTTCGCGCCCGCGTCCGTGCTGATCTTGTCGTCCACCTCGAACGAGACGGACATGCCCATGTCCTTCATCAGCTCGTTGATGTTGGTGTCGTTGACCGAGCGCAGCTGCCGCTCTTCCAGATCCTGCTGGCGATCCTTGGAGCTGCCGAGCGAGAAGTCTCCCATCACCACGACACGGAAAGGAAGCTTCACCTCCGCCGCCTGGCCGTTGATGTTGGTGCGATAGGTGAGCGTGATGCGGGATTTGGGCAGATTGTCCTGGATGGGCACGGCTTCTCCTTACACGAGTCGGCTTGCAGCTCCTGCAGAACCCCTGACTCCGCCACCCCTGGTTGCCGCAGGATCAACCCACTGTGTGCTGGGCTAATACTTTAGAGAAAAGCGAACAGTAGGGTCAAGGGCGCTTGTTCCACACGGCGACGTTGGTCTCGGGAGGACTCGAGGTATCCCCCGAGAAGAGCAGGACCTGTTGGGTATAGTTGGATGCCTCCTGGAGCGGATCATACCCCAGGTAGCTGTCACGCTCCGTGCGCAGCACCGAGGCCTGATCGCGCAGCACGAGGAACACGGTGAGCATGAACACCGACTCGGACAGCAGCGGCAGCAGCTCCGTCTCGAAGCGGTGACGGGCCTCGACGGCCCAGGCCACGCCGTTGCTGGCGATGGGCTCGTCGCAATACAGCTTCACCTCCATGCCCCCGGTGGGAATGGACGCGAAGCCTCCCATGGAGTCCCCCTCCCCCAGCGTGGTGGCGCCCAGGCGCATCTCGCGCGCGCGCACCCGCTGCTGGCGCACCTCGCGGCGCACCGAGAGCTCCACCTCGGGGAAGATCTTCGCGAAGAGCCAGTGCAGGGTGCTGGGACTCGTGGGGCGCAGCATACGCAGCCGGTCCAACACCGTCTGCGACCAGCCCGGCAGCAGCGCCTCGTCGCGCTCCGGGTACAGGCCCGTGAAGCACTCGTGCAGCAGCAGGTGATCGAAGTAGCCGACGAACCGTTCCAGCCGATCATGATCCAGCTGATCCATGGTCTGCATCAGGAACGAGGGCAGCGGGGACTGCGCGCTGAGCAACCCCATGTTCACCGTGATGATCACCCGCTTGGTCGGCTCGCGGATGAACTCGATGTCGTGCACCAGGTGGGACTGATGCACGGTGGTGCGGTGGCTGCGGTACTCGATCTGCGCGTCGCCGTAGCCGGACGCGGCGAGCACCGACAACAGCGCGGGGATGTCGAAGCCGCGAATGCGCTCGCGGATGCGCCGTTCGATCGGGCCGTTCATGGCCCTACTCCTCGTCCCCGCCCGCGTTCACGTTCTCCTCCTGGGCGAGGAAGGCCTCCAGGTCCACGCGGTAGAGCTGATCGAGCGCGCGAAACCCCAGCGAGTCGGTGCTCTGCATCAGCGGCTCCACCTCATCCGCCCGGGTGCTCAACCCGGCGAAGAAGCGGGAGAACAGCGCGGGCAGGTACACGCGCGGATCGAAGTGCTCCACCACCTGCAGCACGTCGGCTGCCACCACCGTCGCGCGCCGGTAATCCTGGCGCTCGAGGAGCGTGTCGAACGCGGCCAGCTTGCGCATCAACTGCGCCAGCGCCGGCGACACGGGGATGGAGGGCCCGGCCGACGCGGACGCGGCGCGCGGGGACTCGGCGGGCGCCGCGCGCGGGCGCACGGGAACGACTTCCGCCTCGGCCTCCAGCTCGGGTTCCGGCTCGGGCTCGGGTTCCGGCTCGGGCAGCGAGTTCAGATGCCCTTCCATCCACTGGGTGAGCCGGCGGAACGGCGCCTCGCAGGCATTGCGCTGCAACACCCGGTTGAACGAAGCGAAGATCTCCTCGCTCAGCGCGAGCGCCTGCTCCAGCGGCTCGCGGTTGCTCGCCTGGCTCCAGCGCTGCCACGTCTCGTTCTTCAGGCGCTCGTGGTGCTCGATGTGCTTGTTGAGCACCTTGAGCAGCCAGCGCAGGCCCGCGTCGGCGAAGACGTCCTTGCGCTCGCGCGGCCCGAAGTACTGCCAGTTGATCAGCAACGTGCTGGAGAGCGAATGGAAGAGCGTCGGCAGGGCCTCCAGACCGCCATCCATGAAGAGACCCATCAGGTAGGGGCCCACCAGGCGCACATCGTACAGGCCCTGCTCCAACAGCTCCTGCGCCGCGCGCGCCGCCTCGACGTAGTCGCTGCGCGACACCAGGTTGTTGACCTTCTCCAGCCGCTCATCCGTGCTCTCCAGATCCGGAGCCTCGGCCGTCAGCGGCTGGGTCAACAACTGGGGCAGGAGCGGGGACAACTGCTTCGCGGGCTCAGCCATTCTGCACCACCACCTGTCCGGGGGAGACCACCTGGATGACGCCGCCCCAGTTGCACATCAACTTACAATTGCTGTCCACGGCCGGCATGTTGCCGATGAGCAGCTTGGGACAGCCGGGCACCCAGGGCGCCGCCGTGGCGGGCACACAGGGCATGGGCGTGAGCACTCCCATCGCGGCCGCCGTCGCCGCCGCCACCGTGGGGTTGGCCGGAGACATGCACATGCCGAAGGGCAGCACGTTCACCAGGGGCTTGTTGTCCATGATGTTGGCCGCGGGCGTCGTGGCCAGGATCTTGTTGGTGGGCAGCACCACCAACGACGAAGGAGCCGCCCCGAAGCTGCACTGCAGCATGGCTCCCATGACGACCTGGACTCCCATGACCCATCTCCCTTGACGCCCCTCACGGAGCGACGGGACATCCTCACACACCCGCGCCTTCTTTTTCCAGCAGGTGCCCGCGCAGCTCGGTGAGCGAGCGGAAGAGGGGATCCGAGCTCTTCCGGTGAAGCGCACCCGTCAGGTACTGCGCGCGGCACCACTCCTCATCCACCCTCCCCTTCACCCGGCGGGCGTACAGGGGGATGAACTCCGTGCGGTCAGGCAGGTGCTCGCCGCCCATCTGCAACTCGAGAGAGCGGCGGATCTCCTGTGACCAGGCGCTCGTGTTCGGTTTCTGAGCTCCCGTGAAGACGAGCAGCACCTGCCGGTAGTGGCCCGCAACCCCGCCCGTGGGCGAAGGCACCACCGTGGCGCCCCGGACGAAAGGCAGTTGCTCGATGGCCTGAGCGACCTCGGCCCCGGGGTACACCCGGCCATCGCGCCGAGCGGTGCGAGGGCCGCCGTAGTGGTACACCCCATAGGCGCGCGTGAGGACCACGTAGCCCGGGGGCCGCTCCTTGTCGGGCAGCAGCGTGAAGACGCCCAGGTCCCCCGGCGAGAGCTGGCCGCTCATGTTCACGTCCCGCAGGGCCCAGCTCCGGCCCGCGGCGGGCGGCGCCTCCGTATGCAGATCCCTCACCTGTCGCGGGGAGGCGAGCACCGCGCCTCCCGCGCAAGGGTCCACGAGCACGTTCGCGGAGGGCACCGCGGACAGCCCGCACTGCTTGACCCAGGCGCGCCACGCCACCCAGTCGATGGGCTCCTCGGGGTTGCGGAACCAGTGGGCCACGTTCTTGAGCGGCGTGCGCGCGCGCAGTAGCAGATCCCGCAGGGCCGGCGTGACGCCCAGCGCGCGCACCGGGTGCTCGGTGAGCAGCGCGGGGTTCGTCTCGAGGTCCGCCAGCTCCAGGTGGAGATAGGTGGCTCCGCGCAGCAAGGTGGTGAGCAGGAACGCGGGCAGGTGTTGCAGGGGGTGGTAGCCCGGAGCGCACAGGTGCTCGCCCGGGCCCAGGCCGAAGGTGAGCAGGCCATCCACCAGCGCTCCGCGCCAGGCATCCTCCGCCGTCAACACCGCGGGAGTACCCGCGGGCTCCACCAACGGGGAGAACAACAGGCCCACCGGCTCTTCCGGCTTCGCGGTGTGCGAGGTGAAAGCCGGAGCGGCCTGTCCCTTGCTCTGCAACACCTTCTTCTCGAAGCCCGCCACCAGGAGCGTCTGGTGGGGCTCGGTGGCGATGTGGTCCGGCGCGAGCGTGGCCAGCCGGTGCGCGATGAACCGCCGGCCCTGCGGGGGCAACAGGCTGACGCAGGCGCCCAGGCCCAGGGCCGCCGCGAAGGAGATGAGCAGCTCGCTGCCCACCGGGTAGAGCAGGCACACCTTGGCACCCGCCTTGACGCCCTGCCGCGCCCACTCGGTGGCCCGCCGCGCGGCCTGTTCGTGCAACTGCCGGTAGCCCAGCACCTGCCAGCCGCTCCGGCGATCATAGAGCCGCAGGGCGATGCGGTCCGTGTTCGCGTGGCGCACCACGGCGTCGTGGAAGAAGTCGTAGTGCTGGCCCACCCGGCTCTTGAGGGGAGCGCCGCGGCCCACGTGGGCCGCGGCGAGCGCGGTGAAGAACTCCTCGGACCGGTCCCAGCTCTCCTGCTGCCAGGTGGGAACCCCCGGCTCCGCGGGGGCCCCCGTCTCGAGCTGCTCGAGGATCTTTCGGACGTCGAAGGCCATCCGGCTACTCCCGCCTCCGCCGCCGTGAGCGCAGACCCACGAGTGTCAGCAGGGCCAACACGCTCGCGCTTCCCCAGGCACCGCCCGCGGAGCACCCCACGCCATTGCCATGCCCCGACAAGATGCGGCCCGCTCCCTTCACGGTGAGCACCACATCCGCCGTGGTGGAGTCCTGCAACTTGATCAGGACCTGATCCTCGACATCACCCGGAGCCTTGGGCTCGAACTCCACCTGGAACGTGGCGCTTCCCTGTGCGGGAATGTCCAGGCCACTCGGTCCCACCTTCGCGCTGAAGGGCGACCCCGCCTGGGCCACGCTCACGATCACCCGCTGGGCTTGGAACGAACCATTCGTGACGGTCACCGTCTTGGACGCTGGCTTCCCATTGACATCCACCTGGCCAAACTCCAGGCCGGTTTCATTGACCCCCACGATCTGCTTCGTCGCCGTGCCCGTCAGATGGATCGTCACCGCGCGATCCTGCCGAGGCGTGCGCGTCCCAAACAACAACGTGCTTTCGGAACGCGTCTCCCCCTGGGGCTTGTACTCGACGTTCACCGTGAAGGATTTACCGCCCGGGATTTCCAGACCGCCGTCTCGCAGGAGCTCCACTTCCTTGAGGGTGAAGCGCTCACCCATGGTCAACGTCTCCTCCAGTGGAAGCAGCGTGATGGTGTCATCGCTCAGGTTCGTGAGCGTGAACTGCTCCACCCTCTGTTGAAGCCCCGCGCGGAGTCTTCCGAAATCCAGCGTCGATTTGTCGGCGGAGAGGAGCGTGTTGATGCCTTCTCCTTGCAAGGCAACTGGGACCTTATCCATGAACTGGCCGAACTCGAGCTTCAGCGTGCAATTCACCGCGCCCCCAGTCAGAGGCGTGAAGATGACGTTCACGGGCTTCGATTCGAAAGGAGCCAGGGTGAAGCCCGCCGACTGAGTGGGATCCTGCTTGAACTGTGAGCACCCCGGCGCTGAATCCACGGTCGCCCGGACGAAGTTGATGGCCTCGCCGGTCTCGTTCCTGATGAGCAGCGGTTTGATCGCGTCATTACGAATGAGCCGCTTGCCGAACACCAATTCGGAATCCACCGAGATCGGCTTGAGAATCCCTCTGCCACTCAGTGTCATCGACTCCGACGACACATGATACCCCTTGGGGACAGGGGTGACAGTCAATTGGACATCCGCGAATGATCTCTCCTCCGTGGGATGGAACGTCACCGAGAACGTCTCCTCCCCTCCTCCTGCGGCAAGGGGGAAAGACTTCATCGCGGGCTGAATGTCGAAGACCTGATCCCCGTTCAAGGACAAGGTGATGTTTTGGATGTCGACCGAGTCCGACCCTATGTTCTTGAGAGTAAAAGTCTGCGGCTGGGAATAGGTCCCTATCAGGACTCCATTGAAGTTCAAGATCTTGGGAGACAGGGAGAGGATGGCTCGAGTTCCTTCGCCAATGGCGTCCTTCGAGACATCCTGGGCGTTGGACTTCACCGTAACCACGGCTTCGCGCGTGCTCTTCTCGATCGGTCTGAACGTCAGCGGAATGGAGACGGTCATTCCCGCGTCCACGTACACGGGCAAGCGGATCCCACCATCCTCACTGGGGGCGACACCGAATATCTGCGCCGAATCATCAACGGTGGGCGTTCCCCCATCCGTGGAAGCAAACTTGTTCGTGAAGGTGATGTCCTGGATGGACAGCACGCCCTGCCCCGAGTTCTGAACGCTCAGTTGCGCGACGCTGGTCGACTGCACGGGGATCTTGCCAAAATTGATGTATCCCGTCGACGGCAGGAACGCCTGCGGACCCAGCGCATTGCCTCGCAAGGCGACACCGAGCGTCGGGCGGGTCTCGGAATCGGTCGTGATCGAGAGGTTCCCCGTATGCTCCCCGTGGAACTTCGGCACGAAGTCGACGAAGAAATTGTAGACCCCGCCCTTCTGCAAGACACGCCCGTTCTCGAAGTTCACGACGGCGAATGCGGTAGGATTCGAGACAGTCGCGCCCCTCAGCGTCAGAGGATACTCCCCTTCGTTCGTGATCCGGAAGTTTTGGCGAGCAGAAACGCCGACCGTCGTCACTGGGAACAGGTGCTCTCCGGAAGGATCTGTCACTCCCTCGCCGTCGACACCTGTTCCGTTCAACGTCACGCTGCTCTCCCTGTGATTGACGTCATTGCTGTAGATCTTCAACGCCCCGCCGGACACCGGGCCCAGCACCGTCGGGGTGAAGAGCAGCTCAATCGGATAGGCGCCGGTCCTGGCGGCGACCTTCCAGGGACTCTGTACCGTGGGGGGCGTCAACGGAGGCTTGAGCGAGAATCCCGCGGACAGATCAATCCCATGGATCACCAGCTCGGCCTCGCCCTTGTTTCTGATGGTGAGGGACTTCTCGCCTGGCACCCCACCCAACTTCCTTTCACCAAAGTCGAGAGAGGTCTCGGGCAAGACGATACTGGCCGACAAGCCGTTTCCTCTCAACGGGAAGGTCACGTCGGCTCCCGCGACATTCGAGCTGATCTTGAGATCGGCCGAGATGAGACCATCCACGGTAGGAACGAACTCCACCTGAATGGCGACCGTGTCTTTTGGCGGCAGCCTCCTCTTGGCAGGAAGCGTTGCCGTGCTGAACTGGGCCGGCGAACTGGGTTGAATGGGTTGGATGGTGATTGCATTCAGCACGAGGTCCGCGTCACCCGTATTCTCGATGGTCAGACTCCGCACATCACGCTGGCCCACGTTCAAATTGCCGAAGTTGAGTTCTGTCTGGGTGGCATCCGCGGTGACAGTGATGCCGATCCCGGGCTGAGCCCCAGTGCCCGACAGGGTGAGATAGACGGGATTGCTGGCATTGCTGCGCAGCTCGACGGTCTTGGAGGTCGGACCGGTCGCCGTTGGCGTGAACCGCACTTCGAATTGATAGGTCCGATTGTTGGGTCCAAGCGTCACGTTCGCCGTGAAGGTGCTGCTGAACGGAGAGCCCGTGAGCACCGGCGGCTGAACCGTGATGGCCTGCGATCCCTCATTGGACAGGGTGACGCTCAGGGACCTCGTGTCATTCAGGGGGACAGGACCAAAGCCGAGGCTCCGTGACGAAGGCTCCACCACCTTGAGCAGGTGCCGTCCAGCCCCTGAAAGCTCGATGCTCACGGTCGCATTGTCTGGATCGTTGGTGGAGAAGGTGAGCGCTCTGTTGAACGACTCGACCGTCGTGGGGGCGAACGTCACCGTGAGCGTCCCGGGGCCACCTGTCCTCGTCACCTCGAAGGGGAGCGAGGGCGACACGGTGAACGGAGCGCCGCCAGTGGAGATATTGGTGATCTGAAGTTTACCGGAACCCAGGTTGCTCAGGGTCACGGATTGCTCCGTTCCCGGAGCGCCCACGCTCTGTTCTCCGAAGACGAATGGAGTCCTCGCGACCTGGAGCACGGGCCTGACGCCCACGCCAGTCAAGTCCACTTCGATATTCGCGACGGCCGGGTCGCTGCTGATGAGCTTGAGCCTGGCGCTGGTTGAACCTTCGAACGTGGGGCTGAACCGCACCGTCAACCGCGTGGGTCCGGGGGGAACATCCAGAGGAAGGGTTCTCTCTCGAGGCGGAACCAACGAGAACGCCGTCAAATCACCCTCGATGAAGACTTCGCTGAAAGTCACGGGGCCGGAACCCGAGTTGGTGATCGTCACGACTCTCTGCTGAGGAGTTCCCCCCACCACCGCTTCTTCGAAGTCGACATCATCCACTTCTCCGATACTGGGTTTGACGGCCCGGCCACTCAGCGTGATCGCATAGTTTTTATATACAGGATCCGTGTTGACAAGCGCGATGGAGCTCGAAATCGGGTCCCCCGGAGTAGTGGGCGCATTGAACCGCACCCGGAAGGACAGCGTGGAGTTCGCCCCCCCCCCGCCCTCGAGGGTGACCGACTCACCCGCGGGCTGCTGTTCGAGGATCTGGAAGTAGGTGGCGTTGGGCGTCCCGATAGACGAGAAGGTGATGGGGCGCGAGCCCGTGTTGGTCACCGTCACCGTGTCCTCTACATTCGTCCCCGCCCGCCGTTCCCCGAAGTTCAACGTGGGGTTGGCCGGCAATATCGGCTTGTTGCCACTGCCCAGCAGGTTGATGGCGTAGTTGTTATAGCCCGGGTCCTGATTGGTGAGTGTGATGGAGCTAGAAACCTGGTCCTCCGTGGCCGTGGGGACCTTGAACCTCACCCGGAACGACAACGTGGAGTTCGCACCGCCCCCGCCCTGGAGGGTGACCGACGCACCCGCGGGCTTTTGTTCCAGGATCTGGAAGTAGGTGGCGTTGGGCGTCCCGATGGACGAGAAGGTGATGGGACGCGAGCCCGTGTTGGTCACCGTCACCGTGTCCTCTACATTCGTCCCCGCCCGTTGTGCCCCGAAGTCCAACGTGGGGTTGGCCGGCAATATCGGCTTGTTGCCACTGCCCAGCAGGCGGATGGCGTAGTTGTTGTAGCCCGGGTCCTG